>CAOKOS010000055.1 GCA_948470255.1 uncultured Lachnotalea sp. | reverse complement strand
TCTCACCCAGCGCTTCTTCATATCTCCCCATCCCATGCAGCGTTATCCCAAGGCTGTTATGATATCTTGCATTTTCCGGCTCCAGCTCCAAGGCTTTCTGCGTTTCCTCCAATGCTTCTTCATATCTTCCCATCTTATGTAGCGTTATCCCAAGGCTGCTATGATACTCGGCATTTTCCGGCTCCAGCTCCAAAGCTTTCTGCGTTTCCTCCAATGCTTCTTCATATCTCCCCATCTCATGCAGTGTTGTCCCCAGGCTATTATGATATCTTGCATTTTCCGGCTCCAGCTCCAAAGCTTTTTTCTCCTCCTCTAACGCTTCTTCATATCTTCCCATCTCATGTAACGTTATCCCGAGGTTGTTATGATACCGGGCATTTTCCGGTTCCAGCTCCACCGCTTTCCTCTTCTCCCCCAGCGCTTCTGCATATCTCCCCATCTCATGCAGTGTTGTCCCCAGGCTATTATGATATCTTGCATTTTCCGGCTCCAGCTCCAGGGCTTTCTGCGTTTCCTCCGATGCTTCTTCATATCTTCCCATTTTATGCAGCGTTATCCCAAGGCTGTCATAAAACCGGGCATTTTCCAGCTCCAGTTTCACTGCTTCCTTTTTTTCCCTTAATGCCTCTTCATATCGTTTCATTCCCTGTAAAGATATTCCCAGGCTGTTATGGTATCTGGCATTACCAGGGTTTCTTTCGATCAGTCCCTGGTAAATCTTCACTGCCTCTCCATAATTGCCGGTATTATTTAATAACAATGCCTTCCGGTACAGGCTTTGCTCCTCTGTCTGGTTTGTAACCCTCTGGATTGCCTCCCCAATCTCATTGTCATCCGTCCCTTTTTCGGAATCTCCTTCTCCCCGGTCTGTTTCTTTCCCGCCTACGGACTTCTCTGTAAATTCATCAATGGAATCAACAAGCAGCTTAAACCTCTTCTCTGCGTCGTTTAAAAACCCTTCTCTGGTTGGCACAGAATAACCGGAAGCCGCCCCCAGTAAATACAAAACTTCATCAAATCCATTATGCCTGATCAAGTATCCTTCTGAGTGGTTAAGAAAATTCAATACGTTTTCACTCATCTCATCAGTCTTATATAACATCCAGTAGGGAAGCTTCCACTCCTGGTTTAGGATTTTTGCGCTGTTGCTGTTCAAAAAATCCATCAGGCTTTTGTCATTGCCCGCATATCCAATAAAAACAGGATGATATTCGGAAAAAACCATATCCAGCGCCCTTTTCCAATGATCGTGCAGTTCCCCCACTTCATCCATCCTGTTTTTGGGATCCAGGAGCAGATCCCTGTGTATCTTTATGATCTTCGGCCTGTTGATCTGTTTCGTCACGTAATGCGCCAGGCTCTCATGGCCGATCACCAAAGGAATTGTATGTTCATAGTAATTGACCGCATCTTCGATCAAATGGTCAAAATTTGTGGTGATGACCACATTGTGGTCTGTATGGGACAATAAATAAGCCAACATCACATATCCGATATTGGGGCTTGCATGTTCCATCATTTTTTCCAGGTAATTGTATCCGTCTCCAGGCAACCTGAAACGCCTTTCATAATATTGACTATAGAATTCGTATTTGTTCGCCTCATTGATCCCCCGGTTCCCTTTCCAGGCCAGATGCCTTTCTCTGTTTCGTTCCAGCAGTTCCTTCTCCCAGATATCAACAAGTTCCTGCCCTGATTTAATCCCGGAAGATTTTGAAGCCCCGGCCCCAAGCACAAAGCAAAACTTCCTAGGATGTGCCCCGACAGATACCGTTTTTATTTCCTCAACAAATCCACTTAAAGACAGCTTCTCATAGCCCATTTATATATCCCCTTTGTATGTCATAAATTCTATCTATTAGTAAGACTTTAAATTATAAGAACTTATTTTTATTATATAACAATTTTCCTGTTTTTTCTACATTTTTCATTGTGAAGCCTTTTGCCTGATTTGTGTCTGTATTCTCCCTCCTGCTTTCCCACCCATTCCCCGTAAAAAAGAGAGGGCATCCACCCTTTAAACCTTCAAAAATTAAATTGAAAAAATCACTGAAAAATGCTATGATTACCAACGGAATATTATTGTTTATGGAGAACATCATGAAGAGAAAAATCAGTTTATGGCTTTCAGCTTTTTTACTGGCTGCCTCCCTGGCCGGGTGCCAAAAAGGCCGCCCCGATTCCCCGGACGAAACAGCCTCCGGCTCTGATACCGTCAATCTCACTGTCTGGGGCGCGGAAGAAGACGAAGAACTCCTCCGTCAGATCATTGAAGGATTTCAGGAAGAGTACCGTGGCCAGGCGGATTTCCAGATCACTTATGAACCCCAGAGTGAGAGTAAGTGCATGGATGCCCTGATGGCAGACCTGGAACACGGCGCAGACGTATTCGCATTTGCAGATGACCAGCTGAACACCTTAGTGGCCGCCGGCGCACTGGAACCTGTGGAGAATGCGGAAAATATCAAAAAAGCAAACCTGCCGGAATCTGTTCTTGCGGCATCTGTAAACGATACTTTGTATGCCCAGCCGCTGACTGCAGATAATGGATACTTTCTTTATTATAATAAACAGTATTTTTCAGAAGAAGACATCCAGTCCCTGGACCGGATGTTGGATATTGCCGCGGCACACGGCAAAAAAGTTTCAATGGAATGGTCCTCTGGATGGTACGTATATTCTCTGTTTGGCAATACTGGCCTTACCGTCGGGTTAAATGACGATGGAATTACCAATTACTGTACCTGGAACAGTACGGACGGGGACATCAAAGGTACTGATGTGGCGCAGGCCATGGTGGATATGGCAAAACATCCCGGCTTTATCAGTGTTGACGACGCAGGTTTCCTGGAAGGGGTGAAAAACGGTACAATTATCGCAGGCATCAATGGCGTATGGAATTCCGTGGCTGTGGAAGAAGCCTGGGGGAACGGCTTTGGCGCCGCGAAACTGCCTTCTTACACCTGTGCCGGGCAGCAAATCCAGATGTCCTCTTTCTCTGGTTATAAGCTAATCGGGGTAAATGCCTATTCCAACCACAGAGAATGGGCGGAAAAGCTGGCCCAATGGATTGCAAACGAAGAAAACCAGCGCCTTCGTTTTTCCATGCGCGGCCAAGGGCCGGCCAATACCAACGCCGCAGCCTCTGAGGAGGTTCAGAATTCTCCTGCCATAGCCGCATTGTTGGAACAGTCGGAATTTTCCCGCCTCCAGCGTATCGGAGGGAACTTCTGGGAGCCGGTCACCATATTTACTGCGGAAATCCTGGCTGGAAACCCGTCGGGAAGCAGCCTTCAGGAACAGCTTGATACCATGGTGGAAGGTATTACTGCCCCCTAGTTTCCGGGGAAATCCATATTTCAGATCCAGGAGGGTTATCAGTCATGATGAAAAATATCAGTTTAAAACGCCGCCTGATTATACCCATTGCTATTTTAGGTATTGTGGCGCTTTTATCAAATATTCTTTCTATTATTAATATCCACAATGTAAATTCAAGCGCCGCCAATATTGCCGACAATTACATGGACGGCAACAACCGGCTGGCGGAAATCTGCCAGTCTTCCATGAATATACATAAAATGGCCCTGAGCCATATCGTCGCCACAGATTATGATACCATGATCACCCTTGTCCAGCAGATTAAAGAGGAAGAAGCCCTGTTGGACAGTAAACTCACAGAATACCAACACCATATCATATCAAAAGACCAGACTCTGTACGATTCGCTTCTTTCGGATTATGACTCTTTTAAGCACGCGCTTGTTTATTTGGTTTGTGCCAGTGCCAGCCACAAGACTCAGGATGCCTATGCTTTTGCCAATGGCGACGTGGCCTCTTATGCCAGCGCCATGAAATCAGATATCGATGCCTTAAACGCGTCCATCGGTGAACAGACTTCCAAGGCAAGAACCCGTCTTTCTATCGTATACATTATATCTTTAGTAGTAAGCATTGCCGCCGTGATTGCCTGTATCCTGCTGGTATTTACTGATCTGAAGCTGATCACCAACTATGTGGTGATTCCGGTGAAAAGCATCCTGAAAACCATCCAGGAAAGTTCTGGACGCATCAACGGCATGACCAGTGAAGTTTTAAAAAGGACTCGCGCCTCCAAAGGAAGCGCAGCAAGCCTTTCCACTCTCGCGCAGCAGTTGTCAGCAACTATTCAGGACGTTGCCGGAAACGTGTCCGCCATCAATGACAACACAGAAAATGTCAGGCTGGATGTCCAAAATATTGCCGAAGAATGTGCTTCCATCACCGCTTATACTGTCCAGATGAACGACAGGGCAGATGCCATGCAGCAGTCTGCCAAAAACAGCGCAAAAATCACTGGCGCAAAAGCAGAAGAAATTTTATGTTCCCTTAATGACGCCATTGAAAAAAGTAAAAGTGTGGATCAGATTAAGACTTTAACCAGTGAAATCCTCGCTATTTCCCAGCAGACCCGGCTCATTGCCCTCAATGCTTCTGTAGAGGCTGCCAATGCCGGAGCTGCCGGCAGGGGATTCGCCGCTGTCGCCAGTGAAGTGCGTACCCTTGCCCAATCCAGCCAGGAAACTGCCAACCGGATTCAGGCTGTCAACGACGTGGTTACAGCCGTTGTATATAATCTTTCTGAACAGGCACAGCATTTGATAGACTATATGAACCAGTCTGTCCTCACAGAATTCCAGGCATTTATCCAGTCCGGCAGCCAATATAAAGAAGATGCCGCCTATATCCGCCGGATCATGGATGAATTTTATGAACGGACGGAACGCCTGAAACATTCCATGTCTGGAATCGCGGATTCCATCGCCACCATCACAAAGGCCATTGACGAAGGCGCCAATGGTATCGCCGGAGTCGCTGGCAACACCAGGGATCTTGTTGGCGATATGGAAGATATCACACAGCGTATGGGAATCAACCAGGAAGTTGTACAGGGCCTGGAAAAAGAAACGGTTGTGTTCGATAATCTGTAAAAGTCAAAATACCTCTTCAGCCATACAGATATTTAATAAATCATCTGTTGGCCTAAAGAGGTATTTTATAGTTTGATTCTACCCCGGCAGACTGTCCTTCACGCAAAGGGCTCCATACCCCACCCGCGGATTGGGATATTCCGTAAAGCCCGACAAGGGCTTCGCACCTCTCCGAAGGTATGCTTTCAGTTTTTCCCCATAAAGATAAGGATCATTCCCCTTCACAATCCCCCATTCCATAAGAAGGGCCGCGGCCCCCGATACGAACGGTGTGGCAAAAGAAGTACCTGTCACGGGACCATACCCTCCGCCGGCCTGTATTGTCTCGATTCCAACACCAGGGGCCACCAAATCCGGTTTTACCTGATTGGTGATTCTTGTATAACCGCGTCCCGAAAAATCCGCGTAGGTCAGGTAATAACTGTCATAAGCCCCAACGGTAATCACATCTGCAGCGGCGCTGGGAATAGTCAGGGAGACATCCGGCGTGGGGCTGGCGAACCTGGTGGCGCGGTTTAAAACCCCTTCACTTGGAAGCCATATATCAAACCGCCCTTCTACGATATGGATGGGCGTCAGCTCGATCAGATAAATGCCACTTTCCAGATATGTATCAGTGGGAATAAAATCCATGTAGATTTCCTGGGCAGTACTATAAGGAATCGGTTCCCCGTAATAGACGAAAATCTCAGCTGCCTCCGTAAAGAACCTGCTGACTGGCTGCGCCCGGCTGAAAGGGCCGAATCGCTCTCCCCGCGGCGTAACCAGCTGGATGGAAAACTCATCCACATAAGACTTCCAAATCTGCAAATTAATGCCGCTTTCATACTCTCCCACCGTCAACCGGATACTGGTACTCCCCATATCTTTGCTGATTCCTTCCGGCAGATTGGTGAGGACACCGGACACATGGCCTCCAGCTCCCCCTTCATTGCCGCTTCCCACACAGATAGACAGCTTTCCCAGATTAGAAATGTCGTTTAAATAAGATTCCAGAAGAGAATTCCCCTCATGGGAGCCGTATGTATTTCCGAAGCTGAGATTAATCACCATCGGAAACCCGTATTCCAGCATTTTACGGACAGAATAATCCACCGCTTCCATCAGTTCCACGGTACGTGGAAACCCTCCCCCTGTATTTCCAAGCTTCACTATAATCAATTCGCTTTCCGGAGCTACTCCCCGGTAACGGTTTCCTCCCTGGCTGCCTCTGCCTGCCGCAATCCCTGCAACCGGAGTTCCATGGTTTTGGAAATCCTGTGAAGGCACCAGTTGGCGGTTTCCCGTGGCGATGGCCTCATTAATCTGTTCTTTTGTATATTCTGTACCGATGTGATACCCCTGCGGCGGCGCCCCTTCCACAGTCTGATCCCACAAAAATAAAATCCGGCTTCCTCCCGAGCCATCCTGAAAATCTTCCAACCAATAATCAATCCCGGAATCGACAACTGCAACGACAATCCCTGAACCAAAAAGCGTCATACTTCCCGACTGCACCGGATTGACACAGGAAACGCTTCTTCCGTTTGCCACTGCAAAAGTCAGCCCTTTTGGTTTCTCCACATATTCAATCTCCGGTTGCCTGGAAAATTCCCGCACCAAAGGTTCCGGCAAAGTTACAATGGCATAGCCGCCCAATAGTTCCGTGATCTGTATACTTTCGCTGGCCAACCTTTTAATGTTTCCCGTATAGCGTACAATTAAATCCCAGGTATTTTCTTCCACATTATATCCCACATCCAAATCCAGGGAACGCTCCCGCTCGCTGACCGGCACATCCAACGCCAGATTCAGAACATTTTCCAGTTTTTCGTCCTGCATACTCTGCCCGCTTCTTTTCTTTTTTCTATCCTATGAGCAGGTCTGAGACATCTATGAAAACTATCGCCAGAATCTAAAAAATCACCGTCAAATTGGACAAGGTTATTGTATAATATGATATATCTATGCCTGTGCCGCGTACTGCCTCTCTCCGAAAATGGCAGTGCCCACCCGCACCATGGTGGCCCCTTCTTCGATGGCCACTTCAAAATCACCTGTCATACCCATGGAAAGCTCTTTCATCTCCACGCCGGGAATCTGTTCAGCCTTCACTGCCTCAAAAAGCTCCCTCATTTCTTTGAAGTAACCCCTTGCATCCTCCGGCTGCGCCACCGGAGGAGCAATGGTCATGAGCCCTTTCACCTGCACCCGGGAAAGCTGCGCGATTTCACGGATCAGGGGGATGGCCTCTTTTCTGGGAATCCCGTCTTTGCTTTCTTCCCCGCCAATATTGATCTCAATTAATACCTGGCAAATGACATCCTGTTTCTCTGCTTCCTTCTGGATTTCCTGCGCCAGACGCAGAGAGTCCACAGAATGGATCATGTATGCCTTATCCACAATATATTTCACCTTATTTCTCTGTAAATGGCCGATGAGATGCCAGCGGAGCGGCTCTGTGATCTCTTCCATCTTTCCGCACATTTCCTGCACCTTATTTTCTCCAAAGTCCACAATACCGCAGTCCATGATCTCCCGCAAAGCTGGTACAGGCTTCGTTTTGCTGACAGCGATCAGCGTCACGTCTTCCCGTTTTCTTCCGGCCCGCATACAAGCCTCTTCCACCCGCTTTTCCACAGCTTCCAGATTTTCTTTCAACATCATTCTCCACCTCGACCTTTGCCGCTCTGGGCTTATATTTTCAAACTTTTTTTATCTTAGCATATCTTCTGCCTCTTTGCAATAAAGTGGCGGCAGAGAATCGGCTCCGCCAGGTTCCTGTTGAAAAACTCAATAAAAGGCCCCATACAGAAAGCTGTAATGACAGTACCAAGCCCGATATTGGCCCCAAAAACAAGCGCAAATGCCACACAAAGTAAATCTGTCCCAATCCGGCAGACCTTTAAAGAATGTCCTGTTTTGTCCTTCAGGATCAATGCTGACGCATCGTAAGTGGAAACACCGAGATCAGCCGTAAAGTACAGGGAAGTCCCGGCGCACAAAACCAGGATACCGATGAAAAACAGAATCAGCTGTAATCCCATACCAGACAATGCCATTTCCGTTGTCCAATGCAGGATCCCTTCTGAAGTATACTGTATTATATACCCGATACCGACCATATTCACCAGGGTCGCAATGCCAATATAGTGTTTATCCACAAACCATATCATCAAAAGCAACAGGAAATTAAAAATCGCATAAAAATTCCCATATCCCATTCCCAACATCTGGCTCAGGCCCGTGGCTGCCCCGGTAAAAGGATCCAGCCCCAGCATAGCCGCTTTAATAAAGCCATCCCCAATCCCGCTCAATGCCACTCCCACGATTGTCATGATAATCCGTCTTTTATCTTTCATAACCATTTCCCCTTTCTCTCATTTGGGTCTTGATTTTTCTTGCAGCTTCAGTATAATCGCCTTAAGGCCCCTTCTCTATCACAATTATGGGGAATTTTATAACAATCCTGCCATATATTCTCTGATCAATCGACGGCAGGAACTGAATAAGAAACATAAATTCAACAGGGAAGGAAGGTAAGACAGTATGAAAAAGCGGGTCATTTACACAGACAAAAATATGAGGGAGCTGAAGTGTGCCCTGGACGGGCGCTTCCCTCTCCGTATAGAACATGAGCGTCTTTCCGATTTTCTTCACAATACCGCCCATTTCCACTGGCATCCGGAACTGGAATTTGCCTATGTTACCCAAGGTTCCGTCATCTGCCAGGCCAATGACACTGCTTACCGTCTGGAAGCGGGAAACGGAATATTTTTCAACACCAATACCCTCCATGCTTACCTGCTGCCGGAGGGGGAGGAAGACTGCCTTTACAAAGCCATTCTCTTTGAGCCTTCCCTTTTGGGGCAGCCGGAAAGCCTCATTTATGAAGAGTACATTACGCCAGTCCTTTCCAATCCCTGTATATCCGGCCTTTTTCTGGATAAAACTGTATATTGGCAAAAAGAACTTTTGTCCGTTCTGGAAGAGATTGCCCTCTGCCATCTGAACAAGCCCCCCTGTGCCAAACTCCGCTTTCTGGAACTCCTTACGCGCCTTTGGAGAATCCTCTGCGAAAATACGGCGGCTGTTCCCGAAGCCCTCCCCTATCCGGGAAAGGATATTGCCCGGATGAAACAAGCCATGACCTACATCCAACAATCCTATAGCGGCGTTATTACCCTGGATGATATTGCCGCTTCCTGTTCCTTAAGCCAAAGCGAATGTTGCCGTCTTTTCCGCAGGATCCTCCACCAAAGCCCCATGGAATATGTGATTTCCTGCCGCATCAGAAAAAGCCTGCCCCTTCTGGCCGGAGGCAGGCTTACCATCACGGAAATTGCCGGAATGACTGGATTCCAAAGCAGCAGCTATTTTGCCGAAACCTTCAAAAAACAGACAGGCATGACACCCAGCGCCTACCGCAAGGAACAGCTCACCGTCGGTTAACAAGAACGAGTATGTCTTTGCCAACCGTCCATAAAATCAAATGAGTTCACAAAGTATTCCTTTGATTTCCTTTGCAAAAGACATGGGATCCTCTTCTGCTTCTTCCTTTGAGAAGGTTTCGTAGGCCCACCAGCCGTCAAAGCCGGTGGCTTTCACGGCTTCCACCCACTCCCTGACCGGGACGGAGCCTTTCCACATACGCACGTTCCCAAGCTCTGCCTCCACCGGGACTTTCCCTTTTTCCAAATCCAGGGAATCGCGGATATGCACCCCCAAAATCAGCTCCCGCGGCATGGTCTTTATAAAGTCTGCCGTCACTCCTGCAATGTAAGCATGGAAAAAGTCAAATACAATCTTCATATTTTCCCGTTCCACTTGCTGGCAGAGAGGGACACTTTGAACTGGGGAGCCAATGGGCGCCCAGCAAAGGGGTTCAAAATAAATGATCAGGCCGAACTGGGCCGCCAAGTCGGCAAGACTCCTCAAGTTTTTTATGGTAAGTGCAGTCTGCTCTTCCAGGGCCAGACCCTGGAGGCCCATATAGCCCTCATAAGGGATACCCCTTTGAAAGGCCTCCACCGCCCGGTAATCCAAAGGCCCGCTTAAAATCTCAACAGCCTCAGCCCCGATCTGTGAACTGAGGGCGAAAAGCTTTTCTGCCTCCTTCATCATGGCCACATACTCATAGCCTTGACGTTCACAGTTGTCCAGCCAGCTCACTGCCGATATTTTTAAATCCCCGGCCATGGCTTTCACATCTTCCACAGAATATCCCGCTTCCAAAAAATATTGAAGCTGAATCTTGGTCGGCTCCACGTAATCGAAACCGGCCGTTTTCGCCGCCTGGAACAAAGTCCTCAAATTTGCCCGTCCAATGTTTGAATTGTGTAATGAGATCGGTACGTTTTTCATAAAATTCCTCCTTGCCTTAATGATTCCAACACCATCTGTCCAGCCTCCCCCTTCATCCGCCTGGCGGCGGCTCCCAGATGGATAGCCGGTTTTGTTTTTCCGTGAAAATCACTCCCGCAGGTAATGAGCTTTCCAAGCTTTTTTGCCATATTCAGAAAGTACGCCTCCTGCGCCTCCGAATGATAACTGCTGAATACTTCGATACCATCTGCTCCCAGGGAAACAATCTCTTCGGCCATTTCCTCCCGGCCCCGGAGATTGGCTCCGGGATGGGCCAGCACCGCTAAACCCCCGGCTTTATGAATCATGTCAATCACCTCTTTGGCCGGCGGATAAACCATGGCTGCATGGCAGGGTTTCCCCTGGGAATAAAAATCCCAGTAAACATTCACATAAGGGTTATCGCTTCTGGCCCCGCCTGCCCGGTAAGGAAGAAGAAGCGGATGATTCTCATATTCCGGCTTGCCAAGAAGCACTTCCGCAAACATCTCCCCGGTCCACCGCTCCCTCCAGTAACAGTCCCTGGACACGTTTTCCATTTCTTCTTCTGTCACATGGAATCCCATGGTGTTTGTTTTTTCCAACATTTCATAAGAAACAGACGCGCTTTGCCTGACGATATTGTTTTCCAGATCGGCAAATACCGAATCTCCTGTATCTATTCCGTATCCCAGTATATGAAAATTGATTCCATGGAAAACACCGTCAAATTCCCCGCCGGAAAGGTAGCAAAGCCCCAGTTTTTCGGCCGCCCCTTTTGCCTCTTTATCTGCCCGGACGCAGTTGTGATCCGTCACAGAAAATACTTTGATTCCCGATTTGGCACATTGTTCCGCCAGGCTTTCCGGTGTATAATCCCCGTCGTCACTGTAACGGCTATGCATATGCAGGTCAATCATCGCCAAAACCTCCTCCTAAAAAACTGCCGCCAGCCTTTTTTCCTTCTTGCAGATTTTTATTTACTGTATTATGCTGAAAGTATAACATGAAACCTCAGAAACCTGGTAGAAAATAACCGCCTAAAAGGTAACACAAAAACGTCAGAAAGGAGTTTACCATGAGAATCTCCGTATGTACTTCCTCTGTCAATGACCATGGAAAGGAACTGGTGTCCCACGGTTTTGCTGCTTTTCCCATTGCCTGCTATATGGATGATTTAAGCGTTGCATCCGTCCCCTGGCACTGGCATGAAGAGCTGGAATTGGCCCTTGTTGCAAAAGGGGCTTTATCCATATCCGCCGGCGGAAGCAATATCACTGCCAAAAAAGGCAGCGGTATTTTCATCAATACAGAAATCCTTCACAGTATGAAAAATGGAGAAGACTCTCCATGCCTTCTCCACTCCATCGTTTTTCATGGCCGCCTGGTGGGCGGAGGTATTGACAGTATTTTCTGGCAGAAATATCTCCGTCCCCTTTTAAACAGCGCCTCTATTCCCTTTGTCCTCCTGAATCCAAACATAAAATGGCAGGAAGAAGCGCTTATTTTAGCAGAACGTACATGGCAAGACTGCGCCGGCGAAGCTCCCGGCTATGAATTTTCCGTCCGCAGTACGCTGTCCCGGATTCTATACCTTCTCTTCTCCCACTGCCCTCTCTCAGAAACAAAAGAGCCATCCAAAAAAGCCCTGCGGGAAAGCGAACGGATTAAGATTATGCTTCAGTACATCCACAGCCATTTTTCCGAAGAACTCACTGTACCCCAAATTGCACAAAGCGCCTTGATCAGTGACAGCGAATGTCTCCGCTGCTTTAAAAATACCATCGGGACCTCTCCCATCCGGTACGTTAAGCAGTACCGCCTTCAACGGGCGGCAGAGCTGCTCAGCTCTTGTGCTATAACCATCACCAACGTGGCCGCCCAATGCGGTTTTCAGGAGATGAGTTATTTTGCCAGGGCCTTCCGGGAATTTTATCATATAAGCCCTTCCGATTACCGGAAACGTCACATACTGTCCAAAAGCCCGCTTATGCCCTCTTCCTCAAATATCTCTTTATAATACCCTACCTCCTCCTGGATTAGTTCATCAATGACCGACATCCCCAGAAGTTCCACCGGCGCTTTATCATCGGTCAGCAGATAGTTCCCCTTCTCATATTTTTTTAACCCAGCCTCCACCAGGGCCATCATATCCCCCAGCTCTTCATTTTCTATCTGGCTTTTTGCGGCTTTAAGCCGCTCAAGGCCCCCGCCGTCCATAAGCGCAAACAGCTCCCTGTTGGTTCCCCCCGCCACTTCCACTGTATACACCTCATCAAATACGGAGGCAATGGTATCCGAAAGATACTGGTTGATGCTCCCCTCCCTCTCTGTATGCATATTCATATTTACCACCATGACTCCGTCTTCCGTCAAATGATCCTGCACCATGGAAAAAAATTCCAAAGAGGACATCTGGAATGGAATGGTAATGTCCTGATATGCATCCACCATAATCACATCATACTTCTCCTTGTCCACATTCAGGTAAGCCCTCCCGTCGTAAGTAGCCACCTTCACCGTATCTGGAAGGGCAAAATATTTTCCAGCTAAATCGGTGATTTTCTGGTCGATTTCCACCCCTTCCACCGCTACATCCCCAAAATAACGGTCGCACTGGACTGCAAAAGTCCCGGTCCCCATGCCGAGAATCAGAATCTTCGGTTCCTCTTTTTCAGAAACCCCTGCCATAACAGGAGCCGCCAGCGCATAATCATAATACATCCCCGTAAGGCTGGCGTCCTTTTTCATAATGGATTGGACACCGAACAACACGTTGGTGGAAAGAATCACACTATCCTCATTTTCTTTCACCTGCAAATAATTATAAATGGATTCCCCTTCATAGAGAAGCCCTGTCTCCCAGAACGCAAAGCTGGGAAAAAGCGCCGACACACTGCAGCCCAGAAACAGAACTGTGGCAACCATACATTTTACCATCTTTGTTTTTGCGCTGATAAAATAAATCAGGCCCAGCAAAAGCAAAATCCCGGAAAAAATCAGGAAAGTTACAGAAGTCCCCACTGCCGGAATCGTCACAAAAGTGGGAAGAAATGTCCCAATAATACTTCCAACCGTATTAAACGCCCCGAGAGTCCCCACTATTTTCCCACTGTCATCCAGACTGTCCATGGTATATTTTACTAAAGAGGGTGTCACTGTCCCCAAAAGAAACAGCGGAAACACAAAAATAACCATACAGGCCAAAAATGCTGCCCAGATCAGTAGATTGTTGCTGACAGTAAACACCAAAAATCCAGATATCCCGATGATAATATATTTTCCCACCAACGGAATTGCCGCAATCCAGACGGCCGCAATAATCAGCCTCATGTACAGCTTGTCCGGATTCGGGTTTTTATCAGCCTTCCTCCCTCCCCAGATATTCCCCAGTGCCATGGCAATCATCACTGTCCCAATAATAATCGTATAAACGATCTGGGAAGAACTGAAATACGGCGCCAAAAGGCGGCTTGCCGCCAACTCCACCGCCATCACAGACATTCCTGCAAAAAATTCAGTCAGATAAAGATAATATTTGTTCTTTAAAATCTTTCCGGTTTCCATCCTATAGTCTCCATCCATGAAAATTAATGCCTTTATTATATCTTATACGGCAGCGGATGGCAATAACAGGATATGTTGCAACATCTTGTCTTTTATAAAAATATTACGTGCGTTTCTTCCTAAAAAGTATTATAATGAGGAAAACATATAAAATTGAAAGGGTTTTCTGCCATGAAAAAGATCAAGTGTTTTTTTGACACCCCTAAAAAAGCTGTTTTTTCTACCATTTGTCTTGTGGTTATTTTGGCCCTTATAGGAGCCGGGACATTCCTGGCCGCCAGCCTTTTTGCAAAGCGCTCTTCCATCGGGACAGACAGGGCAAGAGAGGCTGCATTTGCCGCTGCCGGTATTGATTCGTCCGCCGTCAGGGCTGTCTCTACGGAATTTGAATTTGAAGACGGCCATTTTGTGTACAAAGTAGATTTTACAGCCGGAGATGCAGAATATGAATATCTGGTAAAAGCCTCCAATGGAGACATCCTAAAATGGGAAATAAAGCCGGATCCTGCAGGGTTATTGGCAGATGGATCTTCTGAAGGCGCCCTTTTCCCTAAAGCATACACAACAGCTCCCCAGCCTTCGGCAGAAGCCGGCGAAGCGGCGGCTCCTTCTGCGACTTCCCCGCAGCTTTCCAATGCTCCACTGAACCCAACCGATGTGCAGCCTCCCACCGATATACAGAATCCATCCAACCCGCAGCCTTCCACTGATATACAGAACCCGGCCAGCCTGCAAATTCCCTCCGGAAGCCAGCTCAGCCTGGAAGAAGCCAAAACCGCCGCCCTTCAGGATGCAGGCCTGAACGCTTCTGACGTCACTTATATAACGGCCAAGCTGGACTATGACGATCAGATCCCCGTCTATGACATTGAATTTTATACCTCTTCCCATGAGTATGAGTACGAAATCCATGCACAGACCGGAGCCGTATGCCACAGGGAACAGGAAGCTTACCGGCATCACGACCCAAATTCCGACCACGGCACGGGAAATCCTTCTGGAGAAACCTCCGACATCGGCCTGGAAACAGCCAAATCCATTGCTGTCGGCCATGCCGGGATGATCGTCCCTGATGTGACATTTTCCAAGGCTGAAGCCGACTATGACGATGGTTATCTGGTTTATGAAATCGAATTTTTCAAAGACAATGTAGAATATGAATATGAGATAGACGCAATGACTGGTGAGATCTTAAAATTCGATTCTGATCTTTATGGTTAAAGATATCCCCAATTCTCACAAAAGCAGGGCCATCCTTTTCACGGATGGCCCTGTTTTTATTTTCTCATCTTTCTGATGTTTGTCTGTCTTTATTCTTCTGCAGCCCGCGCTGCAATTTCTTTAGCCTGAACGTCACTGGGAGCCTGCTCATAACGGGCAAACTCATATTCAAAATGCCCAATGCCCCCAGTCATAGAGCGCAGATCTGTAGAATACCCGATCAATTCAGACATGGGAATGTCTGCTTCAATAATCTGGTTGCCTTTATGGTCGGGGTTCATACCCAGTACGCGGCCTCTTCTCTTGTTCAGGTCACCCATGATATCCCCGGTGAACTTATCCGGCACCTTTACTTTTAAAGATGCAATGGGTTCCAGAAGCACAGGCTTCGCATCCGGTTCGGAAAACGCTTTCTTTACAGCCAGGATAGTCGCCATTTTGAAAGCCATTTCTGAAGAGTCAACCGCATGATAAGAACCAAATACAAGGGTAGCTTTCATACCCACAACGGGATACCCCGCAAGAGGGCCTTTCAGAACGGATTCCTGAATCCCTTTTTCCACTGCCGGGAAATAATTTTTAGGAACCACGCCGCCCACGATTTTTTCTTCAAATACGTAAGGCTTTTCCAAATCGCCGGAAGGCTCGAATTCAATGACACCGTCTCCGTACTGTCCATGGCCGCCCGACTGCTTTTTATGCTTGCCCTGTACCTTTACTTTACCTTTGATTGTCTCCCTAAAGGCCACTTTCGGCCTGGAAAGTTCCACTTCCACTTTATAACGGTTCAGAAGTTTGCTGACCACCACTTCCAACTGCTGATCTCCAATACCGTAAAGAAGTGTCTGACGGTTTTCTTTGTCATTGACATTCTTCAAAGTCAAATCCTCTTCCATCAGCTTCTGAAGAGCGCCTGCGATCTTATCTTCATCACCTTTATTTTTAGCTTTGTAGCACATATAGGTATAAGGCTTGGAAATATCCGGCCTGTCATAGACAACCGGCACAGCTTTCGTCGCCAGAGTATCTCCCGTCGTAGTCACAGAGAGTTTCGGAATCGCACCGATGTCACCACTTCTTAAGGCAGACACTTCAATGGCTTCTTTTCCGCGCATCACATAAAGCTTATTCAACTTTTCGTCCGCTTCTTTATTTACATTATAAAGGGCGCTATCCGCACGAAGCACACCGGAACAAACTTTCACGTAAGAATATTTTCCAATAAAAGGATCCACCAAAGTCTTCCAGACTTTGACGCTCAAAGGATTCGCATCCTGATAATTTGCTTCAAATACATCTCCTGTCGCAGTATTGGTACCTGATATCTCCAGTTTTTCAGGCGAAGCAAAATATTTTTCCACTGCCTGTAAAAGCATGGTCGTACCCTGGCCGTTGACGCCCGCTCCGATCAGGACGGGAACGATGGCGCCGTCCATCACATGCTGGCGCAGTGCAATGGAAATCTCATCATATGTAAATTCTTCTCCGGCAAAGTAGCGGTCCATGTATTCCTCACTGGTTTCCGCCACCGCTTCCATAAGAGCCTCCCTGCATGTTTCCAGATTCTTCATGGAATAATCAGGAATTTCACATTCCTCATAATCACTTAGGCTTAAGAACCGTCTGCCTTTCATCTTTACCACATTTACAAAGCCGACAAACCGCTCATTCTCGCGGATCGGCAGATGGAACGGCGCAATCTTCTTTCCGTAAAGCCCTTCCAGATCCTCAATCACCTGACGATAGCTGGCATTGTCATCATCCATATTGGTAACGAAAATAATCCTGGGCAGGTTATATTTCTCACAGAATTCCCATGCTTTCTGAGTGCCAACCTCAACACCGGACTTCCCATTTATCACGATAATCGCCGCATCTGCGACGCTTAAAGCCTCTTCCACTTCTCCCACGAAATCAAAATAGCCGGGAGTATCTAAAAAATTAATCTTAACCCCTTCCCACAAAATGGGAACCACTGTTGTGGAAACAGAAAACAGACGCTTTGTCTCTTCTTTATCGAAATCGCTGATGGTATTTCCATCGGTAATCTTTCCCTGACGTGTGGTCACTCCGGTTACATGGGCCATTGCCTCTACCAGAGTTGTCTTACCTGCGCCTCCATGTCCCAATAATACAACGTTACGAATTCTTTCCGATTCAAAAACGTTCATAAATACTTCCTCCCTTAGTTCATATTAGCCCGCACGCCGCCTAAGGAAAAGCGGCAAGATGTCTTCATCCCGTGACTTAGATATATTGTACTAAAAAAAATCAAAAATAGCAACAAAAACATGAAATCTGTATAAGCCCTCGAATGGCGCAATGCTTTAACGTGTAAAAGTGTTGACAAAGCACCTTTTCTGCAATAAAATAATGCTGTTGCAGGCGAAAATTCCTGTCTAAAAAAGCCTTTTACTGTTTGGCCTGCAGAAAGGAAACGGACCATCATGAACAATCTGACCATTGGTTTTATCGGCCTGGGCTTAATCGGCGGCTCCATCGCCAAGGGCCTCAAAAGAGCCAATAAGGAACATTACATCATGGCCTTTGCCCATCACAGGGAAACGCTGGAAGCAGCCCTTTTGGACGGTGCCATCGACAAGGCCCTGGACGGAGTGAACGAAGCACTCCTTCGCTGTGACTATATCTTCCTCTGCACGCCTGTTTCCTATAACGAAGAATATCTGGCCGCCATCCGGCCTTTTTTGCGGAAGGATGCCATCTTAACGGATGTGGGGAGCGTCAAGGGCAGCATCCACGAGGCGGTGAAGCGAATGGGCATGGAGGCGAATTTCATCGGCGGCCATCCCATGGCCGGTTCGGAAAAGAGCGGTTATGCCTATTCCACAGATCACCTGGTGGAAAACGCCTACTATGTCATTACCCCCACAGCCCTCTCTCCCAAAGAGAAGGTGGAAGAGCTCAAGGAACTGTCCCTTTCTCTCTCGGCCCTCCCGCTGATTTTAGATTACAAGGAGCATGACTATATCGTGGCCGGCATCAGCCACCTTCCTCATCTGATCGCAGCAAGCCTGGTAAAGCTGGTGAAGGACAA
>CAOKOS010000054.1 GCA_948470255.1 uncultured Lachnotalea sp. | reverse complement strand
AGCGTCATCCTTTTCCTGCCTGTTCTGGTAAACGGCCCCCGGGTCTCTTCCCCCGTGACCTGCATCCAAAATTACCTTGTATGGCATAAATTCCTCCTGCCGCCTGATATGCTTCATATTATTATATGCCGTCACCCTCCAGTTGTTCAAAACCGCCGGAAACCTTCCTGGTTTTAATAAATCCCTTGCTTTTTTCCTCTTTTCTGTTATAATTCCAATATGCAAAAAGCTGTGACGAGAAGAAGTAAGCCGGTTTTCCTGCTTTTCAGAGAGCATCCGTTTGGTGAAAGGATGCAGGCGGTTCCGGTCTGAATACATCTCAGAGCTGTCCGCCCGAACTCGTCTTCCATCGGAGGGCTTTCCATACGATCAGGGAAACGTTAGTAAGGCTGGCCGGAAGCGCCCGTTACTGCGCAAAAGAAGGAGATGTCTCCAAAGACTTCTTAAATCAGAGGTGGTACCACGAAATTTTCATTCGTCCTCTGTCCGATTGGGCAGGGGACGAATTTTTTCACCGTATGGAATTTTCTCTGGATTTCTATACAGCTGGATCATGTAATATTCGCGGCCCCACTGGAAAGGAAAATTATTATGAAAATCTACGAAGAATTGCAGGCAAGGGGCTTAATCGCCCAGGTAACAGACGAACCGGAAATCCGGGAACTCATCAACAATGGAAACGCCCGGTTTTATATTGGCTTTGATCCCACAGCCGATTCTCTCCACGTGGGACACTTTATGGCTCTCTGCCTGATGAAACGCCTTCAAATGGCAGGAAACAAACCCATCGTTTTAATTGGAGGCGGCACCGGTCATGTAGGCGACCCCTCCGGACGTACCGACATGCGTTCCATGATGACACCAGCCACCATTGCCCACAACTGCGAATGTTTTAAAAAGCAGATGGAGCGGTTCATTGAGTTTGGACCGGATAAGGCCATCATGGTAAACAATGCCGACTGGCTGTTAAAGTTAAATTATGTGGAACTTTTGCGGGACGTGGGCGGCTGCTTTTCCGTCAACAACATGCTTCGCGCCGAATGTTACAAACAGCGTATGGAAAAAGGGTTAAGCTTCCTGGAGTTTAATTACATGATTATGCAGGCTTATGATTTCTACTATCTGCATAAACATTATGACTGTAATATGCAGTTTGGCGGCAATGACCAGTGGTCCAATATGCTGGCCGGAACAGAACTGATCCGCAAAAAAACCACAGACAATGAAGATGCCTATGCCATGACCATTACCCTTCTCATGAATTCTGAGGGTAAAAAAATGGGAAAAACCGCAAAAGGCGCCGTATGGCTTGACCCGGATAAAACTTCTCCTTTTGAATTTTTCCAGTATTGGAGAAATACAGGCGATGCCGATGTGTTGAAATGTATTCGTATGCTGACTTTCCTTCCCCTGGAGGAAATTGACAAAATGGACAAATGGGAAGGCAGCCAATTAAATGAAGCCAAAGAAATTCTGGCTTACGAACTGACTTCCCTGGTTCACGGCAAAGAAGAAGCCGACAAAGCAAAACTGGCTTCCCATGCTCTTTTTGCCGGCGGGGGAGATGAACAGGGGATGCCCACCACAGAACTTTCCATGGAACAGCTGACTGATGATTCCATTGGAATCCTGGATCTCATGATGGCTTGCCGTCTTGCCCCCACAAAAAGTGAAGCTAGACGCCTGGTTCTCCAGGGCGGCGTAACTGTCGATGGCGAAAAAGCTACTCTTGACACAAAAGTGACTAAAACCCAACTTACAGACGGAGTAAAACTGCGCAAAGGTAAGAAAGTATACCATAAAGCGCTTCTGAAGGCTTAAACTTTTCTTTTTATAAGCCTGATGAAAAAATCAGCTTTTTCCTTTCGGGACACGCTTTCGCTAAGCAAAAGGACGCAGCGGATACTAAAAGATTCCCGCGTTTTCACGCAGGAATCCTAAGTACCGGCGTCTTTTGATAGTCCCATCCAGGAAAAGCTGATTTTTTCATGGGAATCTTAAAATACCATCAGTGTTTACTCTAGCTCAAAAGCTCCTGTATAAAGCTGGTAATATTTCCCCTGTTCCTCAATGAGCTGTTCATGGGTACCCCGTTCTATGATACGCCCGTGTTCCAGCACCATGATAGCATTTGAATTTTTTACGGTGGACAGCCTGTGGGCGATGACAAACACGGTCCTTCCCCTCATCAAACTGTCCATTCCCCTCTGCACCAGAAACTCTGTCCTGGTATCAATGCTGGAGGTGGCCTCATCCAGAATCATCACAGGAGGATTGGCCACCGCTGCCCTTGCAATGGACAGAAGCTGCCGCTGTCCCTGGGAAAGGCTGGCGCCGTTTCCGGTCAGCATAGTATCATACCCGTGTGGCAGCCGATTTATAAAATCATCGGCATTGGCCAGTTTTGCAGCATAGCGCACCTCTTCATCGGTGGCGTCAAGCCGCCCGTAGCGGATATTCTCCATAACTGTCCCTGTAAAAAGACAAGTGTCTTGAAGCACAATCCCCAGGGATCTCCTAAGATCTGCTTTCCGAATTTTATTGATATTAATATTATCATAACGGATTTTTCCATCGTCAATATCATAAAATCGGTTAATCAGATTGGTAATGGTAGTTTTCCCCGCTCCTGTGGCTCCCACGAAAGCCAGCTTCTGCCCCGGCTTTGCATAAAGAGTCACATTATGCAGAACAGTTTTTTCGTCTTCGTATCCAAAATCCACATCAAAAAACCGCACATCCCCTTTCAGTTTCGTGTATGTGACCGTTCCCGTTTCATGGGGATGCTTCCACGCCCAAATACCTTCCTGCCCTTTCGTTTCCTCCACAAATGCCTCTGGAATCTCATCCGGCAGCTCCCGGCCTTCCTCTTTTACCCGGATTTTCGTCAAGGTCACATAACCACTGTCTGCTTCTGCCTCTTCGTCTGTCAGCTTAAAAATCCGTTCTGCACCGGCCAACGCCATAATAATGGCATTTAACTGCATGGACATCTGGTTGATGGGCATGGTAAAGCTTCTGGACAGCTGCAAAAAAGAGGCAATCGTCCCCAGCGTAATACCTCCAATCCCGTTTACAGCCAAAAGGCCGCCAAACACTGCCAAAAGAGCATATTGGAGGTTTCCAAGATTCATGGAAACGGGGCCTAAAATATTGGCAAAGGTATTGGCGCTTGAAGCATTTTTGAAGAGTTCCTCATTTTTGACATCGAATTCCTCCTTAGCCGCTTCTTCGTGGCAAAAAACCTTGATCACCTTCTGTCCATTGATCATTTCCTCAATATATCCATTGACGTCTCCCAGAGATTTCTGCTGCCGGATAAAATAAGAGGCGCTCTTTCCGCCGATCTTTCTGGAAACCGTCAACAGACAGGTGATCGTCACCAGAATAAACAGCGTCAGGTAGACACTGGTATAAAGCATGGCGCAAAATACCATAACAATGGTCATGCAGGAGGAAAGAAGCTGCGGAAAGCTTTGGGACACCATCTGTCTGAGGGTATCAATATCATTGGTATAGTGACTCATCACATCTCCAAAAGTATGGGTGTCAAAATATCGGATGGGAAGGCTTTGCATATGTGCAAACATCTCATCCCGGATACGTTTCTGGACTCCCTGGGAAATCCCGGCCATCAGCCAATTATAAGTAAACGTACAGGAAACCCCTGCCAGGTAAATACAAGCCATAGTGACAATAGCCCGGATTAACCCGTCAAATACCGGCGCCGCCGACAAAAGAAGCGGCTCGATATAGCGGTCGATCAGGATCTTCAAAAACAAGGAGCCTGCCACATTTGCGGCAGTACTGATCAAAATGCAGACAGATACCACTGCAAAAAGCGCTTTATTTTGCCCAACAATATATTTAAAAAGCCTTTTGGCCGTCCCTGTGTTCAGTTTTACGCCTTTTCCCGGAGGAACCGCCCCCATCCCCATCCGGCCAGGCATTCTGGCCACCCGCGTTGTCTGCGGCACAGATCCCCTGCTTCCTTCTGTTCTCCCTGCTGTCTCATTCTTCTGAGTCATCCTGGCTGCCTCCTTTCATCTGAGACTCATACACTTCCCTGTAGATTTCATTATTCTTTAAAAGTTCCTCATGGGTGCCAAAGCCATTCAGGCGTCCTCCTTCCAGGACAATGATTTTGTCAGCATCTTCCACCGAAGAAATCCTCTGGGCAATGATAAATTTCGTCGTTTCTGGAATCTCCTCCCGGAAAGCCCGCCTGATAAGGGCATCTGTCCCCGTGTCCACAGCGCTGGTGGAATCATCCAGGATCAAAATCCTGGGCTTTTTAAGAATCGCCCTCGCAATACAAAGCCTTTGTCTCTGGCCCCCCGATACATTGGAACCACCCTGTTCTATATAAGTATCGTAACCGTCAGGAAATTCCCGGATAAAACCGTCCGCCTGGGCCAGACGGCAGGCATGAATCATCTCCTCTTCTGTTGCATTGGGGTTTCCCCAGCGGAGATTCTCCTTAATCGTACCCGAAAACAGTACATTTTTTTGAAGTACCATCGCCACCTGGTTTCGCAGGACTTCAATATCATAATCCCGCACATCCCGTCCTCCCACCAGGATTTCCCCTTCCGTCACATCATAAAGCCTTGGAATCAGCTGTACAAGGGAACTTTTGGAGGAACCGGTACCACCGATGATCCCCACGGTTTCTCCAGATTTAATGTCCAAATCAATATCCATCAGGCAGAGTTTACTTTTATCCCCCTTATAGCTGAAGGATACGTGACGAAACGAAACAGACCCATCAGCTACAAAAGTGGCCGGAGCCTCTGGGTTTTTAAGACTGCTCTCCTCATCCAGGATTTCCACAATTCGTTCTGCAGATGCCTTGGAAATAATCAACATCACAAATACATTGGACAACATCATCAAGCTCATAAGAATCTGCATGGTGTAAGAAAACATACTCATCAGCTGTCCCGTGGTCATGCCCCCAGCCATTCCCCGGCTTCCCACAATCAGACGGGCGCCCAGCCAGGATAAAAGCAACATACATGTATAAACTGCGATCTGCATCAGAGGCATGTTAAAAGCCACGATCCGTTCCGCTTTTTTAAAGTCCCGGTAAATGCTTTCCGATACCTGGCCAAATTTCTTCTTTTCAGGGTCTTCCCTCACAAAAGACTTCACCACCCGGATTCCATGGAGGTTTTCCTGTACCACCATATTCAGCCTGTCATATGTTTTAAATACCCGCTCGAAAAGCGGATGGGCATGAGTCACGATGATAAAAAGCCCGATTCCCAGGACGGGAATCACGCAAAGATAAATCACCGCCAGCCTGGCGTTGACCATAAAAGACATAAATAAAGCAAAAACCAGAAGAATCGGAGCACGGACTGCAAGGCGTATCAGCATCTGAAACGAATTCTGTACGTTTGTCACATCAGTAGTCAGCCTGGTTACAATACTGGCTGTGGAAAACTTATCAATATTGGAAAATGAATATTCCTGTACTTTATAGTACATATCATGGCGCAGATTTTTAGCAAACCCGGCGGAAGCCCTGGCTGCATGGGTTCCCGCCAGAATCCCAAAAGCGAGGGAAACCAGGCAGCAAAGCGCCAGCATAAGCCCAATCTGCCAAATGGATGTCATATTCCCTTTGTCTATGCCATTGTCAATCAATCTGGCCATAAGCATGGGAATGACCACCTCCATGGCGCCTTCCCCAATGATATAAACCGGCGCCAGAATCGAATCCCGTTTATATTCCCTGATACATGCTGCAAGCCTTTTAATCATGTTATCCTCCTTCTAGCCCTCATTTAAATTATCCCTGATACGGGACAACAGATCAATCAATATATATATTTCCTCCCTGGACAATCCACCGGATATCCGTTCCTCAATCAAATCAATTTCCCTGCGGATGGAAGCCTCAAGGGAAATCGCTTTTTCTGTCATTACAATCTTTTTCAGCCTGGCATCATACGGTACTTCTTCCCGGTAAATCAGGTCGTTTTTTTCCATCAACTGTAAAATCCCTGTAGCCGATGAACGGTTGATATCAAACCGTTTTTCTATGTCTTTTTGAAATATTTCCTTTCCGCTGTTCTCCTGCAGGTACTTAAGAATCCAGACATGGGTACCTGTCATTTTACTGGCGCACTGCATTGCTGCCGATTTATCAATGTACTTCCGGATCAGCCGTGACGTCCTGTTGATCTCAAAACCAATACGAAGCGGATAAGTGTCTTCCATAAAGTCATCCTCTCTCTTAAATTTCTTCCAAACTGCTTGTGGCAAAACAGTTTTGTTCCAAACTGTTTTGCACCGAACGATTTTAACACAAACCCTTTATCCTGTCAATGACCACTTTGCCGGAATTTTGGGATTTTATATTTCACCAGGAAAAAATGGTTTCCAAATACACCCTTCTGATTTTATCTGCTGTTTTCCTGTTCTCGAAACAGTATCTCCCTAATTGCACAACCGGCATAATTCCCATCAGGGAATTGGTGACAAAACATTCTTCAAACTGCCCTGCTTCTCCACCGGCAATTCTTTGTTCCAGGACCTCATAATTTTCCAGTATATAGCTCCGCATAACCCCAGGAAGCAGTCCGCTTGCAGTCTCCGGCGTGAATATTTTCCCTTCCCGCACAAAAAAAATATTTGATGACGTCCCCTCGCAGATTTCTCCCCTGCCGTTTAAAAAAATCATTTCATCCAGCCCATTTCCCGCTGCCCATCGTTTTTCCAGGATACAGCCGCCATAGTTCATAGTTTTATGATAAGTAAATGGCGAATCTTCGTTTTGCCTCGTCCGGGCAAAATCCATGTGGAATCCCTTTTTATAATCCTGTTCCCTGTAGGGGTTTTTTCTAGGTAAGAAAAGCTTATTTTTTTCTGACACCACGATTTTCAGCGCCCCTTTAGCCATCCCCTCTTTATTTAAAAACCAGTACACCTCATCTTCCGTCACACGCTGCGAAATCCCCAAAAATTCCAACGCTCTCTCCAACCGTTCCAAATGTTTCTCTAAAAATATGGGACTTCCATAAACTGCCATGGTTTCAAAGGCTCCCAGGCCAAATAAAAATCCATCGTCCAATATCACATTCATATCTCACGATCCTTTCAGGGCTTCAAGGACTGCCTTTGCTTTCTGCAGCGTCTCCTCATACTCAAATTCCCGTTCTGATTCACAAGTAATGCCTCCTCCCACCCCCAGATGAAACGCTCCATCCCGGCACAGGGCCGTCCGGATGACAATATTAAAATCACAGCCGCCATCCAGGGTCAAATAGCCAATGGAACCTGTATAAATCCCTCTCCTTCCGTGCTCCAGTTGGTCTATGATCTCCATGGCCCGAAGCTTTGGCGCCCCCGTAACAGAGCCTCCCGGAAAGGCGGCTTCCAGCAAATCCATCACATTCTTCCCTTTCTCAAGATCCCCTTCCACCGTGGCGACTAAATGAAATACTGTGGCATAAGTTTCCACCTTAAATAATTCCGTCACCTTTACGCTTCCCGGAATACATACACGGTTCAGGTCATTCCGCTCCAAATCCACAATCATCAAAAGCTCACTTCTGTCTTTCTCCGACTGGAAAAGTTCCTCCCGCAGCATTTTATCTTCTGTCTTTGTCCTCCCCCGCCTCCTGGTTCCTTTGATTGGCCTGGTGACAACATGGCCATGCTTCATTTGTAAAAAGCGCTCCGGTGAAGCGCATATGATCTGAAAGTCCCCATATTGGAAATAGCCGCCAAAAGGAGAAGGGTTATCCTTTCGCAGCTTCTGGAATACCCGATAAGGCAGTCTGTCACTATAAACCGTAAGCTGCTGTGTCATATTCATAATATAAATATCCCCCTCTATAATATGGGAAATGACATCGTCCACTGCTCCCAGATACCCCTCCTTTTCAAAATTCGCCTCCATTTTTAAATCCTTTTGTGAAATCTCTTCTATTGCCTTCTCTTCCTCTTCTGTCGGGATCCCTGCTATTTTCCTAAGAATTTCTTCTATCCTGATTCTACTTTCTTTTCCCTTTCCATTTGCAACCAAATACATTTTATGGGCTGCATGGTCTTCCACCAAAAATACATCATAAAAACACAGGATACATTCTGGAATATTTGTGTCCTTTTTATGACGGCTTTTTATTCCTTCTTTTTTTCTCCCGTAATCATAAGAAAAATAACCAATCGCCCCGGAAACAATCGGAAGATCTGTAAAGTTCTCATCTCTGTGGCGTTCCAGGTATTCCTTCACGTAAGCTTCAAACCCCTGCCCGCACTCCCTGCCGTTTACTGTAAAGCGTTCCCCCTTCACCAGCGTCAGATAAGGAAACAAGCCGATGATAGAATACCTTCCCAAATGGTTTTCCAGGGAAGAATCCAGAAATACCGCCGCCTCTTCCTGGCAGTACAAATCAAATACCCGGTGAATCGGCGGGTATTTTTCAAGCATTTTTATGGTTCTCATTCGTTCCCCTCCAGTCTCTGCATATGTCTATAAAATTCCCCAACAGCTCCCGCCCATATTCCGTCAGTACAGCCTCCGGATGAAACTGTATCCCATATACAGGGCAGGATTTGTGGGAAATTCCCATAATAACCCCGTCCTCAGACACTGCATCCACAGACAGGGAAGGGGGGAATCCCCTCCAGCCAACTGCCAGGGAATGATATCTGGTCGCCTGGAATCTTTTGGGAAGTCCCGCAAATATTCCATTTCCTTCGTGGATAATATCTGTTATCTTTCCATGCATGGGACACTTTCCCTTTTCCACACGGCTGCCAAAATAATAGCCGATTGCCTGATGTCCCAGACATACGCCTAAAATTGGAATTTTCTGTTTAAACCTTTCCAGAATCTGCAGCGATGCTGCTGCATCCGACGGCTTCCCCGGTCCCGGTGAAAGGATAATCCCCTCCGGCCCCAAAGCCTCGATCTCAGAAAGCGTGTTTTTCGTTTCACGCTCCACCAGAATTTCCTGTCCAAGCTCTTTTAAATAAGCTGACAGGTTGTAGACAAACGAATCATAATTATCCAGCATAAAATACACAGGCCTTCCCCACTTTCCGAATATTTCGGCATAGTCGTTCTCTGACACCGAATCAGATACATTCGGTTGGCCCATCTCCGTACTGGCAGACAGTACGGTCCGTATCCTTGCCTTACTTTGGACAGTGTACCATAAAATTTATCCATGTACAAGCTTTACCACAGCATTTTTCAAACTGCATCCATGTTTTTAAACTGCCATATTCCATGCCAATACCACACTTACCACAATCCCTGTCAGGGAAGCGATGAGGGCTCCCGCCAGTGTATATCTTGTTTTTTTGATCTTCACACTCATGAAATAAACACTCATGGTGTAGAACACAGTTTCCGTACAGCTTAAAATGATGGATACCATACGGCCCGACAGGGAATCCGGTCCGAATTCCTTAAACACATCCAGGGCAAGCCCCGTGGCCGCTGAAGAAGAAAACAGTTTTACCAGCACAACCGGAAGAATCTGTGCAGGCAGAAGCGCCACCGGAATCAGCCTGGAAAGCCAGCCGGCCAATACGTCAAGAAAACCGGAAGCCCGCAAAACCCCGGTCCCAATCATCAGCCCCACCAGGGTAGGAAGAATATTTACCACCGTTTTTAACCCTTCCTTCGCCCCCCTTATAAAGTCCTCAAAAATTGGACGTTTTGCCAAAAGGCCATGTACTGCAATCATGCATACCAGGGCCGGAATAATTAAATTAGAAATATAAATCACAAAAAACTCCCGCATACCGTTTTTACATGGTATGCGGGAGTTCCAAAGTTTATTTCTCAGGAAAAATTCGCAGAAGCCGCCTTTTCAATGGCAAGCCCCTTTCTGTAATGTTCCATAAAGACGCCAAAGCCTGACACATCTTCTGCATCCGGCGACAGCTTCGTCTTTTCCATGGAGCCGAATACCTTATTTGACAAATAAGATTCCAAAGTTTCCCCGCTTTCCTTATTTACCAGGTAAGAAGCCAGCAGGGCAATTCCCCAGGCGCCTCCTTCCCCGGCTGTCTCCATGACGGAAATATCCGTATCCATGGCCGCTGCCAGGAATCTCTGGCCCACTCCTTTTGTCTTAAAGAAACCACCGTGGCCAAGGATCTCATCCACCTGGACATTTTCTTTTTCCAGGATATCCAGTCCCACCTTCAGGGCGCCGAGGGCTGAGTATAAATGAGTCCGCATAAAGTTTGCCAAAGTAAAACGGCTATCCGGCATCCGCACAAAGAGGGGCCTTCCCTCTTCCACGTCTGTCAGGAATTCTCCTGACAGGTAGCCATAGGAAAGTAACCCGCCGCAGTCGGCATCCCCTTCCAGCGCTTTACTATAAAGAGTTGTAAAAATCTGATTCATATCCGGCTTCACACCCATACTCTCGGCAAATTCCCGGAACAGTCCTGCCCAGGCATTGATATCAGAGGTACAGTTGTTGGCATGTACCATACCCACCAGGCTGCCGGAAGGCGTCGTCACCATATCTATTTCAGGATAGACTTTTGACAATTCTTTCTCCAGGACGATCATGGCAAAAATGGAAGTCCCGGCAGATACATTCCCCGTCCGTTTTGCCACACTGTTGGTGGCCGCCATACCGGTTCCCGCATCCCCTTCCGGCGGGCAAAGGGGAATCCCTGCTTCCAGGGTTCCGCTCACATCCAAAAGCTTTGCCCCTGCTTCTGTCAGCACCCCGGCATCTTCTCCGGCCGCCCGCACGATGGGCATCACATCCTTAAATCTCCAGGGAAGCCCCTGCGCCTCCACCAGATCATCGAACTTTGCCGCCATAACGCTGTCATAATCTTTCTTTTCCGTATCAATGGGGAACATACCGGAGGCATCCCCCACACCAAGTACCCGCTCTCCTGTCAGCTTCCAGTGGATATAACCTGCCAGAGTCACCACATAATCAATCTCCTGGATATGAGGTTCTTTATTTAACATGGCCTGATACAAATGGGCAATACTCCACCGCTGGGGAATGTTGTACTGGAACAAGTCAATGAGCTTTTCCGCCGCCTCCCCTGTGGTTCCGTTTCGCCAGGTACGGAAAGGGACAAGAAGCTCCCCTTCTTTATTAAACGCCATATATCCATGCATCATGGCGCTAAAACCGATGGAAGCCAGGCGGCACACCGATACGCCGTACTGTTCCTTCACCTCCTGCGCCATATTCCCATAGCAGTCCTGGAGCCCTTCCCAGATATCCTCCAGGGAATATGTCCAATAGCCGCCTTCATACCTGTTTTCCCAGTCATGGCTTCCCTGGGCCAACGGTTCATGGCCGCTTCCGATGAGAATGGCTTTAATCCTTGTGGAGCCAAACTCAATCCCCAATACGGCCTTTCCCTGCAAAATTTCCTGTTTTGCAATCTCTCTGTCCATAATCAAACTTTCCTCTCCCAGAATTTTTAACTGTTTTCAGTATAGCACACTTCTATTTTTTATAAAACCGTAAACCACTTGAGTTTCTGTATTTTTGCTTTTAGAAAAATAACAGAGTAAGGTGAATATTTTCGTTACAAAACATGCTCCTGTTTAGAAAAAGCCGCTGTGAAAATCCTCCGGGAATGTGCCTTTATCTCTTCCCAGGAAATCCCTGCGTACCGTTCCGGAAACATGCTGCACGCCACCACTGGCGCCAGGGCGCTGTAAAGGGCTGTCTGCCTTGCCAGCTGTCCGCCTCCTGTCTCCAAGCAGCCGTCCGAAAGCCCTGCCTCAATGAGTATCTCCGTTACCTGCTCGGCAGTGTCCAGGCCCCTGCGGTTTGCTTCCTCACAGCAGCACAGTTCTTTCTTCAAGCCTTCGGGAAGCTTACCACCATCCATAAACCGCATAAGGAACAGGGTACGGCCCTGGGGAGAACCCACCCATTCAAGAATTACATCCAGCATTGCCACAAAGCCGGAAGCCTCCGCTATTTTCCTCATCACTTCCTCTGCCTCTTTTTTTAAAGACCAGACAATGGTTTCAGCAAGCAGCTGATCCTTGCTGCGGAAATGTTCATAAATGGTCCCCTTGGGAATTCCAGAGGCTTTTGCCACAGCCCCCATGCGGATGTTGCTCCAGTTTGCCCCTTCCGCATGGAGCTTCCACACACTTTTAAATAGTATTTCTTTTTTGGAAACAGAATCTTTACTCATCCAAAACCACCAGCTCTTCCTCTTTCACAACACGCATTTTCTTTCTATGGAAAAGATCATAAAGCACAGGCACCACAAACAGAGTCATCAGTGTTGCGTACAAAAGGCCGCCAATGGTGACCACAGCCACAGGCTGCATCATCTCCGCTCCAGTCCCCACACCGATGGCCATGGTAGCAAGGCCAAGAATCGTGGTCAGCGCCGTCATCAGGATAGGACGCATACGGGTAACGCCGGCTTCCACAATGGCCTCCCGTTTTTCAGTTCCCTCCTGCCTCAGCTGATTGATATAGTCCACCAGTACAATACCGTTGTTTACGATAATTCCGGCCAGCATAACGAAACCGATCATGGCGATGACACTGACTTCCTGCCCCGTAAGGAACAGTCCCAGGAATCCTCCCGTAAAGGCCAGAGGAATGGTAAACATGACAATAAAAGGCGACAAAAGGGACTGGAACTGGGCCACCATAATCAGGTAAATAAAGGCAACTGCCACCAGCAGCATTTTGATTAATTGGTTCATTGCTTCCACAATGGTTTCATTCTCTCCGGCAAATTCTATGGCGCAGCCCTCTGGAAGTTCAAAATCCTTAAAAGCTTCTTCCACATCGCTGCTGACCAGGCCCACATTATACCCTTCCTCAATCTGCCCGCTGACCGTCAAGTAACGCCGTTGGCTTTCTCTGCTTATGGAAGAAAGGCTTTCCGTTTCCTCCACCGTAGCAATATCCCTCAGTGCAATCTCCTTTTCCTCACCATCCATTCCGGCCACATGGAATTTATAACGTTCAATATCCTCCCTATCAAAATCCGCCAGGGATTCGTCATCCACCATGACAGAATAACCACTGCTTCCTTCCGAAAGCTCTGTCGCTTCTTTTTCGGAGCGGAGGGCGTTTTGCAGATCCATATAAGCCTGGGCCACCGTCACTCCCTGCGCCATTGCCTTTTCTTTATCAATAACCACCCGAAGCTCCGGGGTCGGATCCTCAATACCATCTGTCACTTCAATAACCCCTTTGACAGTCCCAAGCCGCTCTGCCACAGCTTTTGCCGCTTCTCTCAGTTCATCCAAATCCCGTCCGCTTACCTTAATACTAATGCCGGAACCGCCCAGGGCGCTTATATCCATGGTAGAGCCGTTTGCAGAAACTCCACATTCCATATCTGCACATGCTTCTTCGATCTGTGCGGCGATTTCCTGGCTGGAAGCGGACTTATCCTCTTTCAGGATTGCATAAACAGACACCGAATCGGAGGAGCCTCCTCCCATCATGGACATCATCCCTCCGCCGCCCATCATGGCGCCCACTGTTTCCACATCTTCCACAGACATAATTCTTGTAATGGCTTCGTCAGCCAGTTCCCGGATCTCTTCTGTGGTCGCTTCCTCCGGCATCTCAAGGGCTACAGAAATCTGTGTGCTGTCCATCTGAGGCATATAGGCTGTCCCTCTGCTGGTACTGGCAATGACACTGAACACCAGCATACCCACTGCCGCCAGGAGCGTAACAATCCGATGCTTCAGGCACCATCTAATCCCAGTCTCATACCCCTTTAACATGCCGTCAAACAGCCGGTGGGACTTTTCTTTCTGTTCTTTTTTTAACATCCCGGACGCCATGGCCGGAACTAAAGTCATGGCCACAATGAGGCTGGCCGCCAGGGAATATGTGATGGTAAGGGCCATATCTGTAAAAAGCTGCCTTGTCATACCATGGATAAATACAATGGGGACAAACACACTGACTGTGGTAAGGGTGGAAGAGGTAATGGCTCCCGCCACCTGTACTGTACCACTGACAGCCGCCTGGATGGCTGAGGCCCCTTTATGCCTCAGACGGTAAATGTTTTCAATTACAACGACGGAATTATCCACCAGCATACCGACCCCCACTGCCAGCCCTGACAGGGAGATCATATTGAGGGTAACGCCGGAAAAATACATCAGCACAACGGCAAAAATCACGCTGACCGGAATAGAACATGCGATAATCACTGTTGGCCGTAAATCTTTTAAGAACAACAGCAGAATCACAATGGCCAGCACCGCCCCGTAAAGGAGGTTATTGAGCACAGAATCCACCACCAGATGAATATAGTCCCCCTGATTGGACAGCATGGTAAAGTGAAGCCCCTCATGGGTTTTCTCCAGTTCATCAAACTTCTTCTGAATACTTTCCGCCACATCGGCAGTCGCATAAGTAGGCTGCTTTTCAATGGAAAGCACTACGCCGTCATTTCCATTGATTTTCGCATAAATATCCGCGCTGTTATCGCTTTTATAAACTTCTGCCACATCGGAGAGACGAATCGGTTCCGCGCCCTCCATACCAGGATCGAAAAGCACCAGGTTTTTCAGCTCTTCAATATCTTCCAGCTTATTGCCTACCCGTACCAAATACTGAATTCCGTCCTCTGTCACATAGCCTGCAGGCATGGCAAAGTTCTGAGCTGTCAAAATCTGAGAAATCATATCCACCGTCAGTTTGTCGGAGACATCGGCGGCATCAAGGGCGCTTTCTTTGGAACTGTCAAAAGCTTCTTTCTGAGTGTTAAACTCTTTTTCTCCTTCTTCCAGCTGACGTTTCGCCTCATTTAACTGGGCCTCCGCTTCATATTTCGTCATACCGGCTTCCTGGGATTTGGCCAAAAGCGTTTCTTTTCCTCCATTCAGCTCTGCCCTGGCAGCGGACATCTGGGCTCTTCCCGCCCGCAGGGCAGAGATCCCCTCCAGCGCTGCCGTCAGCTGTTCCACAGCGCCTTCATTTTTGATCTTTTCAATCTGGGCAACGGCTCCTTCCGCCTCTGCCTTTTTTGCAGCCAGCTCTGTCTTTTGCGCCGTGAGCTCTGTTTCCGTGGCAGTAAGCTGATCCATGGTGGTAGAATATGTATCCATAACCGCCTTCAGTTCTGCCACCTGGGCCGCCATCTGGTCATAACCCGGAGTCCCCGCAGGCAGCATTAGATTTCCATCCGCGTCAATAACGCCCTGCGCTACCAGCCCGTCAAAGGCTGCCTTTGCCGCCTGAAGCTTCTGTTTTCCATCTTCCACCTGGGAAAGGCCGCCGTCGATTTGAACCAGTCCTTCCTCCAGCTGCAAAAGCCCCTCCCGGATGGCGCCTTCCTGGCTCAGAAGCCCGTTCAACTGCTCCAGGGAAGCCTTAAGCCCTGCTTCCATTTCTTCCACATTGGAGTACCCGGCCTGGCTTAAAGCCTCCTGCTCCTTCCTGTTTAATTCCTCTTCTGCCCGGTCCAGGGCAATCTCCCCCTGGAGGATCTGCATCCTGGCCTCCGAAAGAGCCTGGTCTGCCTGAACCATCCCGCTCTGGAACTTTGAAGTCTGCTCCTCCAGCTCTGCCTTCCCGTCAGCAATCTTCTCTTCTGCTTCCTTTAGGGCATCCTCCGCCTCACTTAAAGAGTCCAGGACAGAATCTTCAAGGGTTCCGTTGACATCATCCACCAGTTCCTTACGGATCACCACGTTGATCTGCTCTTCCAAAAGGCCGGAAGCAGATACACTGGCCACACCGCTCACGCCTTCCAGGGCCGGCTGCACCGTCTCCTCCACATAAGCGGAAATATCCTTTACATCCATATCGTCGGCGTCCACCGAAGCCACCACGATGGGAAGCATATCTGGATTGATTTTCATAATCAAAGGAGAGCCTATGCTGTCATTCCAGTATCCCGTGATCTGATCCAGCTTTTCCCGGATATCCACAGTTACAGAATCCATATTGACCTCGTCATTAAATTCCAGGATCACCATAGATACGTTCTCTCTGGAAACAGATGTCACTTCATTGATGTCATTGAGTGTCGCCATGGACTGCTCCACTGGCCTGGTCACGGTCGTCTCCACTTCCTCCGGGCTGGCGCCCGGATAAGTAGTCACCACCACCGCGTAAGGCAAGTTGATACTGGGCAGTAAATCCGGCGTCATTTCCGTAAAAGAAACCACGCCAAGAATCAGCACCAGAACCACCGCCACAAATACGGTCATGGGTTTTTTCACACTGAACTTTGCGAACATGCTGCGCCTCCTGTCGGTCATCCGGCAAAATGCGTCACTGGCGCATTTTGTAAGATATTTCGTAATCAAAAGCCGACCAGTTGGTCGGCTTCCAGTCTGTGCTTATTATATTCCAAAGAAAATGCAAAGTCAATTTTCAGTATCTAAACTTTTTATAAAATCCCAGGATTATTTTCCCCGTCAGGACAGCTGCCCATAAAATCGGCTGAAACTTTTATCCATTCCCAGGCAGCAGTTTTTTCCGGCGGCTCATAAATAAAGTCAGGGTAATGGCGGAAGCCATCATATCAGCCACTGGTTCTGCCACATAGATCCCCATAACATTCCCCGTCGCTGCAGGCAGAATAATTGCCAAAGGCACCAGCAGGATGACCTTCCTCAGTAAAGCTAAAAACAAGCTGGTTTTTGCCTGCCCCAAAGCCATAAACGTGGACTGGCAGGCCATCTGCGCCCCAAATGCCCAAATACCGGCAAAGAAAACTGGCATTACCCTGCCTACCAGCGCCACCAGTTCCCTGTCATTATTGAAGATCAGGGCAAGCTGCCTCGGGATAAACGCCACCAATATACAGGAAGCCGTCGTTAACGTCAGCGTAGTGCATAAAAGCAGACGGAATGTTTTCCGCACCCTGGCATAATTTTTCGCCCCATAATTATAGCTGATAATTGGCTGGACGCCTTGGGTAATCCCCTGGACAGGCATAACTATCATCTGCATCACACTCTGCATGATTGTCACGGTTCCCACATACAGATCCCCTCCGTAAAACTGTAGGCCGGAATTAAGCACCACCGTAACCAGGCTTTCTGTGGACTGCATAATAAAAGGAGCGATCCCCAGGGAAAGGACCTGGCCGATCACGGCCCACGCCAAACGCATATTTTTCCTGCGGATCCGCAGCCCCGACCATTTGGAACATAAAAAACCCGTCACCCAGCAGGCGCTCACCCCCTGGGAAATAATCGTGGCTAAAGCCGCCCCTCTCACATCCATCTCCAGGATAAAGATAAAAATAGGATCCAGGATAATGTTCAGCACCGCCCCGATGAGTACGGAACCCATCGCAACCAGAGCGCGGCCCTGTGCCGTGATATAAGCATTGAGCCCCAGGGCAAGCTGTACAAAAACAGTTCCTATCAGATAAATTGAAATGTAATCAACCGCGTAGCCAATGGTATCGTCTGAAGCGCCAAAAGTTCTTAGAACCGGCTCCTTGATCACAGAAAACACCGTCGTCAGTACCACTGCCATAATAAGCAGCAAAGTTGTGGAATTACCTAAAATCTTCTCCGCTTTTTCCCGATCCCCCGCCCCCAAAGCAATGGACGCCAGCGGGGCGCCGCCTATGCCCACAAAGGCCGTAAAAGCAGAGATAAGCATGATAATAGGGAACGTCACCCCCAGCCCGGTGAGGGCTGCACGGCCCGTTCCCTCAATGTGGCCAATATAAACCCGGTCAACAATATTGTACAACATGTTAATGAGCTGGGCTGCCACTGCCGGTAAAGCCATTTTAACCATCATGGATCCGATGGGGGCATTTGCCAGCGCAGCTTCGTTTTTATTGGGCATCAGAGCACCTCCCTCTTCCTGTGTATACGTAAAATAGAGAAACTGAAAACGGTTCTTCATTGACAGTTCTTCCCACAGGTAGTAAACTAAAGACCATGGAGGTGCCTGTATGAAACAGAAAGAACAATTTGAGATGCCAGTCTGCGAATGTAAGCATGTCCACGAAGAACTGATCGCTTCTTTAAAGGAACAGACTCCAGATGAGTCCGTCCTCATACGTCTGGCCGATCTGTTTAAAATCTTTGGCGACCCCACCAGAATCAAAATCCTTTATGCACTTCTGGAGCACGAAATGTGCGTTTGCGATATCGCACAGCTCCTTGGTATGACCCAAAGCTCTATTTCCCATCAACTCCGAATCTTAAAGCAAAGCAGCCTGGTTAAATTCCGCCGAGAGGGGAAGATGGTCTTTTATTCCCTTGCAGATCAACATGTAATGACCATTTTAAGCCAGGGCTTTGAACATGTGACAGAATAAAACCGAAGGCACGGGCTGTTTAAAGCTTTTGGATTCATACACCCGGCGCCCCGCCTGTCTTTGTGTCCCGTCCGATAGGCAGATTTTGCAGGTTTTGTGAGCCTAGCGGCGTCAGTCCCGCTGACCAGCTTTTATGGAAGCGGCGGCTGACGGCAATAGGCGGCGCAGCAAAACCCAAAAATCAACGTGGGCGGAAGCAAAGACAGGCGGGGCGCCGG
>CAOKOS010000053.1 GCA_948470255.1 uncultured Lachnotalea sp. | reverse complement strand
CCTGGCTGCCTCTGCGTATCGTTCAAATGCAGAGGCAGCCAGGGGCGCCGGGCATATATAATTCGCTTTTCAGCAGCTCCTACGCTCTTCTCTGTCCTTTACTGCTCCTTGGCAGTCAGATACTCATTTACCGCATTGACTAAACCGTCCGCATCAATCCCATGTACCATGGCAGCCTCTGCCAGAGACTCCCCCTGGGCAGAAGGGCAGCCGATACAGTGCATACCTGCCCCCATCAAAATGGGGATGATTCCCTGATCCATACGAATTGCATCACCGATTAATGTATCCTTTGTCACCTGAGCCATGACGTTTCCTCCTGTATAATAGATTTTCATATTTATTCTTTACGTAGTATAGCAGTTTTATTCTTTTCTGTAAACCCCCAGGGGGCTCCCAGGTTTCTGCATTTTGAGTATGGAAAAAACTGCGAAAATCCTATTTTTTCTCATCCTTCGGCTTTCTGAAACACTCCAGCACAGGAATCAGCAGGAAAGCCACAATTCCAGCGGTAAAACCCCCGTTGTAAAGAAGGAACCCTCCATGGATCAGCGGAACACTGGTCACTAAAATCGCGTGGATTGCCCCGGCTGCCACACCGGCAAAAAATCCGAACTTCCCACTGACAGGCGCAAGGCCGCTTGCAAATGCCACGCCCACTAAAATCCCCTGGGTAACGAGGGTCCAGCTCTGGGCCGGCGCAACTCCCGACGCAAACATGGCAAAGGGAAGCAGGGAGGCCAGGCCATAACCCACAAGAATGGGAAATACTGTTCTGGGCTGCGCACCCTGGGCGCTGAAGGACATCATGCACATGAGGGCCCCCATGGTGGCGCCTGTAAATTTTACTCCTGTGAAAGCCACACTGCCGTCCGCCATGGTCATCCCGTGGACAATATTAAAATAAAGAAGGATAAACAGCCCATAAAGCCCAATATTCACAAACGTAACCGGAATTCCGAAGGCTTCTGTATAGTCTGTCTTGTAGCTGTCATTTTTCCACAGCTTTTTATAATCCCGAAAACAGTTCTTATCCATCAGATAAGCTGCAATCAAAAATAATACAAAGACAATCCCGAAAAATACGCTGACAAAAAGCTGCTCCCCGTCCCCCAGGTTCGTGTTGGACGGCACCTCTACGCCTGCTGATTTGAAAAAGACACAGAACATAAAAAACGCTAAAAATCCCGCTGCAGGGCCTGCGTTATACAGATCATACCCCTTATGGAAATTGGGTGAGTGGGCACAAAGGGCAGGCATCACACAGCCCACGACAATTCCGAACACAATGGCTATCAAAAGTCCCACAAAGGAAAATCCCGACGCCTCCTGGCCTGGATAGCGGAAGATAAACTCACTGGCAAAGGGAGCCAGGGCTGTGGCAAATAAAGACAAATTGGCGACACTTCCGAAAGATACCTTTTTAATCCTGGAATACACCCACACACCGAAAATAAACGGCCAGATATTGACACAGTTCATGCCAAAAGTCCCGTACCCCACATTCAGCCAGAAAGCTGCCACCGTAAGGCCGGTACATTTTGCCTTACTAAAATATAGGACGCCGCAACAGATCAGGCCAATCAGGCCCGTATTTAAAAATGCGCTCCCCAATCCCCCCAGGACAAAATAATCCATGGTAAACTGGGATGGCCGGGTATTAATCCGCACAAATCCCGGAATCAGTTCCCCCCAGTTTCCGGCACAGAGCGCTCCGATTAAAAATGCCGCGGAAAATCCCAAAAGCGCCCGGAAAATCATCTTGCTGCTGTCCCACGTTTTCTCACTCATACTGATACCCTCCTTCTGTGTAAAAAAGGGCAGCATTCGCAAACACAAATGCTGCCCAGACGGTCGGCTCATATGGACTCCAACTGCACCGTGTTCTTCACGTCTGCCCGTCAGCAATCGGAGCCTTCTTTTCTTTCACTACTATAACACGCCTGCCGGGATTCGTCAATCCTACAAGCTGCTTTGCTTTCCCTGTTTTACTCTCCGCCGGCCTTTTCCACGCGCGTGATAGCCGTCTTGACCATGGGAATCCTGCAGTTTTTATTTCCGCCAAACTCCACAATGACCATGTCGTCCGTAATGTCAATGATAACGCCGTAAAAGCCGCTTGTGGTTTCTACACTGTCTCCCACTTCCATGCTGGAAATCAGCGCTTGAAGCTGCTTCTGCTGCTTTCTCTGGGGACGGATCGCAATAAAATACATGAAAGCAACAATGACAACGATATAGATCACCCAGAATCCTACACCACCCATGCCACCGCCGCTGGCTGCTAATAAACTCATATTCATTCTCCTTTTTCTGAGGCAGCGCCGTTCATACGCTCCAACTTTTCTTTTTTGTATGCAGAAAAACGATGGTTTTCAATCGCTTCCCGTATCTCACTCATCATTGTATTATAAAACCAAAGATTATGCAAGACACAAAACCTCATTCCCAGCATTTCTTTGGCCTTCAAAAGATGACGGATATAAGCCCTACTGTAGCGGGTACACGCCGGGCAGCCGCAGCCTTCTTCAATGGGCCTGTCATCCAGCTCATATTTTGCATTGAACAGGTTCAGTTTCCCCTCATTGGTGTAAACATGGCCATGGCGCCCGTTTCTGCTGGGATAGACACAGTCAAAAAAGTCCACTCCCCGCTCCACGGCTTCCAAAATGTTGGCCGGAGTCCCCACCCCCATTAGATATGTGGGTTTCCCCTCCGGCAGGCAGGGCACCACCACATCCAAAATATGATACATCTCTTCATGGCTCTCTCCCACGGCCAAGCCGCCGATGGCATAGCCAGAAAGACCCATCTCTGAAATCGCCTTTGCATGGTCTGCCCGCACATCATCCAAAACCCCTCCCTGGTTGATTCCAAAAAGAAGCTGATGCCTGTTGATGGTGTCCGGCAGGCTGTTTAACCGCTCCATCTCAGCTTTGCAGCGGGCAAGCCACCTGGTGGTCCTGGCGACAGAAGCCTCAATATAGCCCCTGTCTGCCTTTGCCGGGGCACATTCATCAAAAGCCATGGCAATGGTGGACGCCAGGTTGGACTGAATCTGCATACTCTCCTCCGGCCCCATAAAAATTTTCCGCCCATCCACATGGGAATTGAAATAAACGCCTTCCTCTTTAATTTTTCTGAGGCCTGCCAGGGAAAACACCTGAAAACCTCCAGAATCCGTAAGGACAGGCTTATCCCAGGACATAAACTTATGAATCCCGCCCAGCTTTTTCACCACCGTATCACCGGGACGCACGTGAAGATGGTACGTATTGGAAAGCTCAATCTGTGTGCCGATCTGCTCCAAATCTGCCGTGGCCACAGCTCCTTTGATGGCCGCTGCCGTCCCCACATTCATAAACACAGGCGTTTCCACAATCCCGTGGACTGTAGAAAACCGCGCCCGTTTTGCCTGTCCGTCCTTTGTCAATATTTCATACATACCTTAATCCTTCTTTACAGCCTGTGAACTGCCGCGCTTTGCCTTCATCAAATACCAAATGGGTCCTGTCAGGAATACGGAAGAATAAGCCCCGCAGATAATTCCCACCATCAGCGGAAGGGCAAACTCCCTGATGGAAGACACGCCCATCAGGAACAGGACAAATACCATGATAAAAGTGGTCAGGGAAGTATAAATGCTTCTGCTTAAAGTCTGGTTAATACTCACATTCACCACCTGGGAAATCTCCGCCCTTGCCCCCATAGCCTTCAGGTTTTCCCTGATCCTGTCAAAAATGACGATGGTTGCATTGATGGAATAGCCCACAATGGTCAGCATACATGCGATAAACGTATTTCCGACGCTCCACTTGACGATGGCGTAAAACGCCAGCACCACCAAGACATCATGAACCAAAGCCAGCACTGCGCTGGTGGCAAAACGAATATCCTTGAATCTGAACCAAATATAAATCAGCATAAAAATGGTAGCAACAATCACAGCAATAATGGCATCCTGTTTCATCTCCGAACTTACGGTGGCGCTTATGCTGTCCGCCTGGATATTTTCCTTGTCCACGCCATAATTTTCCGCCAGCTTATTGTTTAGGCTTTCCCTCTCCTCCACGGAAAGAGTCCTTGTTTTGATAATCACCTCATTTGTTCCTGTCACCTTCTGTGTCTCCACATTGGCGTCGCCGGTCACTTCCTCCACCAAAGGAACCACATCGCTGTGAATGGTTTCCATGGACAGGTCTTCATTGAATGTCACATTGGTGGAAGTCCCTCCTTTAAACTCCAGGCTGTAGTTCAAAACACTTCCCTGGTCGCCAGCAGCATAAATCCCCATAAATACAAACCCGGCAACGATAACTGCCAAAGAACAAACGATACAAATATATTTCCGTTTCACAAAATTAATCTTTGCCGGCGCTTTTGCCTTTCCGTACAGCTTCTCCGACTGGAATCCCATGTTGTACAGTCCGTTTAATGCCACTCTGGTGATCACAAGGGCCGTAAACATGGAAAGTACAATACCCAGAGCCAGTGTCTGGGCAAAGCCCTTCACCGTGCCGGAACCTCTCCACAAAAGGACTGCCGCCGCAATCAGTGTTGTCACGTTGCCATCCACAATGGCAGAAAGCGCTTTAGAAAAGCCCTCTTTGATGGCGCTCTTTACAGTCCTCCCGGCCGCCAGCTCTTCACGGATCCTGGCAAAAATAATGACATTGGCGTCCACAGCCATACCAATAGACAGGATAATACCGGCAATCCCAGGCAAGGTCAGCGTAATGTCAAAGGCACTCAAAAATACAATCACAAGAGCCACGTAGAAAGCCAGTGCAATGGCTGCCGCCACGCCGGGTATCCAGTAGAGGGCGATCATCAAAACCGCCACCAGGATAAAACCGATCAGGCCGGCTTTTAAACTGGTGGAAATGGCATCCTGTCCCAGTTTCGCTCCCACCACATTGGAACGTATTTCTTTAAGTTCCAGAGGCAGGGAACCAATACGGATGGTGGAGGCAAGCTGACTGGCGTCTTCATAAGAAGCCATTCCGTCAATGCTGCAGTTCCCTCCGGTGATCTTTTCCCTCACTGTGGGAGTCCGCACTGTTTTCCCGTCATAAACAATCGCGATCTGCTTCCCCACATTTTTCTCTGTAATTTCCGCAAACTTCTGGCTGCCTTCTTCCGTAAGCTGCAAAGCCACATGATATTCCGTAGCTCCAGTCAACTGGTTTTTCGCACTGGCCGGCTGGGCGTTTTCCACATCATCCCCCGTCAGCACCACATTTCCTTCCGGATCCTGGAAAGACAGGCTCCCCGGCTGTCCCAGCTCTTCCAAAATCGCATTGGCATCAGACACCCCTGGGATATCCACATTAATCCGGTCAGAACCTTCCTGATAGACCTCCGCCTCATTACTATAGCCCGCCACACGAAGCTGCAGCTTATAAATGGTATCCTGCATGTCCCGGTCAGAAGGGTTTTCGTCCACTGTCTGATACGTGATGCTGACACCGCCCGCCAAATCCAGGCCCAGCTTAATGTCGCTCATACTTCCAGAGCCTTCATCCCCCAGTCCCATCAAAGCCGTGTAATACAGCCCTGCCACCACGGCCAGAAGAACAAGGAGGTATACAATCCCTTTTCCACGTTTGGAATCCTTCTTTTTGTAGGTTTTCATTATCTTTCTCTCCTTAATCACACCTTATTATGACGGCCGGATGGCCATCATGGGATACCCGAAGGGTATACCTCCCGCTTTGGCAGAAAATCAATCTCCATCTGCCAAAGCAGCTTTTATCATAATCGCGCACTCAATGCGTTTTTTTTGCATTTCGCACCCGATATCATAAGCATCCGTGATGGAACCATGGAAATTCCACGAATTTGCCGCGCAGCCGCCGCTACAGTAGAACCTGGCAAAACAATTTTTGCACTTTTCTTTTGCGTACACATTACACAGTTTAAATTTATCACGTACTGTGGTATTAGTCACTCCTATGTCCACATTGCCCAAAAGAAATTCCTCCTGCCCCACAAACTGATGGCAGGGATAAAAATCTCCCCAGGGCGTCACTGCCAGATATTCCGTCCCGGAACCGCAGCCGGAAAGCCGCTTGGCCACACAGGGCCCCTGGCTTAAATCTATCATAAAGTGGAAAAAGTTGAAGCCTCTTCCCTCTTTTTTTCTCCTGATGAATTCTCTCGCCAGCCTGTCGTATTCGGAAAGGATTTGCGGAAGGTCTTCTTCTCTGATGGCATAATCTGCCTCCGGCGGCGCCACCACCGGCTCCACCGAAATCTGATCAAAACCTTCATCAGCAAAATGCAGGACATCCTCCGCAAAGTCCAGATTATACCTCGTGAAAGTTCCCCGGACATAATAGCTCTTTTCGCCCCGCCCTTTCGCAAACTCTTTAAACTTCGGCATAATGATGTCATAGCTGGAACCTTTTCCATTTCTGGTGGGACGCATCCTGTCATTGACTTCCCTTCGGCCGTCAATGCTTAAAACCACATTTGCCATTTCCTTATTGACAAATTCCGTCACCTCATCATTTAAAAGCATACCGTTTGTGGTAATGGTAAAGCGAAAGTTTTTGTTACATTCCTTCTCCCTGGAACGGCCGTAAGCCACCAGTTTTTTAACCACTTCCCAGTTCATCAGCGGCTCTCCGCCAAAAAAGTCCACTTCCAGGTTCCTTCTGTTCCCAGAATTTTCAATCAGGAAATCCAGGGCCTTTTTCCCCACCTCATAACTCATGATGGCGCGGCGCCCATGGTATTCCCCCTCTTCCGCGAAACAGTACCGGCACCCTAAATTGCAGTCATGGGCCACATGGAGGCATAATGCCTTTACCACTGTTTTCCTGTTTTTAAAATCTGTCACATACTGCTCATAAATATCTTCAGTAAACAGAAGGCCGTTTTCCTGAAGCTCCCTGATCTCCCCAAGGGCTTCTTCGATCTCTTCCTTCGGATATTTCCCGGAAAGCCCTGCCTCCACAGCTTCCTCTCCATCTTTTTCATATATGGCAATGGCATCATACACAACATCATCCACCACATGGACAGCGCCGCTGCACACATCCATGACAATATTATACCCATTGCTTTTATATTGGTGTATCACCGCTTTTTACTCCTCTCCTTAACGGAAGAAAAGACACTTCGCATATGCAAAGTGCCCCCCCTTACATGCAAAACGAGTACAAAACCCATCTCGTACAGTCAATTCATTTGTGATTTTCGCAGGACTGGTTGCCCACTGTGCAGGAAGTCTTGCATGCAGACTGGCAGGAGGTCTGGCATTCGCCGCAGCCGCCCTTCTTCATGGACTCCTTCAGTGTACTGGAAGTCAATGTCTTCACTCTCTTCATATTCCTATCCTCCTATCCTCCGGGCGCGCCCCAGCTGCCTAATGTCCGGCCTGAAGCCCGCAAAGGTATTATTTCCGCCGATAGTATAACACAGAATCTTCCATAAGAAAAGGTATTTTTCCAAATATTCTTTCATATTCTTGTCTTAACAAGTACAAATTTTTCAAGAAAGAAGGTATTCCCATGGCATCTGCCCTTAAGAGCCGTCCTCTCTCCCTGATCCGCTCCCTGTTGTTTTCCTACATATTGACCGGTATCCTGCTGCTTCTCTTATCTTTTCTTCTCTATAAAATGAAACTTTCCAAAGACCAAATCCGCATTGGCGTCTATGCTATTTACGTACTTTCCTGCCTGTTCGGCGGATTTTTGGCCGGAAAACAGATTAAAAACCGCCGCTTTATCTGGGGCGCCCTCACCGGGATGCTTTATTTTTCCATCTTGTTCTTTATTTCCCTGCTTTTAAATAAAGGACTCCACGCAGGAATCCCCGGGCTTCTTTTGAACTTTGCACTCTGCGCAGGCAGCGGCACCGTCGGCGGAATGATCAGTTAGTATGCTGTTATCATTAATAAGGAAGATAAGTCCAGATATTTTAAGACGGCTCCATTTCCCCTTTTTCAAATTTTACTTGTCATATAATATATACAATAAACATATATTCAAAAAAAACGCCATATAATTTATGAACGGACATTACAAATTTTTCAATATCCCACTACCTTATCCATACAACGCTATGGAACCTTATATTGACGAAAAAACAATGAAGCTGCATCATGACAAACATCTTCAGGCTTATATTGATAATCTAAATGACACTCTCAGCAAGTACCCGCAATTTAAAGACTGGACATTGGAAGAACTTCTTGTAAATATACCGAGTCTTCCAAAGGACATTCAAACTGCCATAAATAATAATGGCGGCGGGGTATTTAATCACCAATTTTATTTTTCAAACCTTGCTAATCCTGCCTCATGGCCGCCGATTGGAAAGATTGCGGAAGCCATCAACTATGAATTTGGTAATTACGCGGCATTTCAAAATGAATTTAAAGCTGCCGCTTTATCAGTATTTGGTTCCGGTTACGCATGGCTTGTAGTTAATGCTGTCGGGCAATTAGAAATTATTACAACAAAAAATCAAGACACACCTTTACCATTGGGAATGTGTCCCCTGCTCAACATAGATGTCTGGGAGCATGCATATTACTTGAAACATTACAATTTAAGAGCGGATTATATAGACGACTGGTTCCATATAATAAATTGGGAGAATGTGAACCAAAATTATGTAAGCTGCTTTAGTATATAAAGGAAAAAACCTGCTGTACATCCGGCGGCCCGTCTGCACAGCAGGTTTCTTCTTTCCATATCAGATAATTCGACAAATCATTCTGACTTATTTGTAGTATTTTACCTTATCCGCATCATCGAAGAGATTGATCTTATGGCGAATCACCTCATTCATGACTTCAATACATTTCGGATAGATGGCCATCGGTTCACGAAGGCCCATGTCTTCCAAAACTTTGCGACATTCCTGATAAAACGCATCCTTAATATCACTGGAAATATTGATCTTGTTTACGCCCAGTTTCACGGACTGTCCAATCTCCTCATCAGGATTTCCGGAACCGCCATGAAGCACCAGCGGAATGTTGACGCTTGCTTTGATCTCTTTCAGTCTGTCCAGCGCCAGCTTCGGTGTCCTGTCCTTGGGATACAGGCCGTGTGCCGTACCAATGGCGATTGCCAGACAGTCAATGTCTGTCTCCTTAATAAAACGTACGGCATCATCCACTTCTGTGTAAATGATCTCCTTGGAGCCTGCTTCACCGTAATCATCAGCAGTGCCAATGGTACCCAGCTCTGCCTCCACGGATACATTTACCGGATGAGCCACCTCAACCACCTTCTTGGTGATGGCAATATTCTCTTCCAGAGAAAGATGTGCCCCATCAATCATGACAGACGTAAAACCATCCTGGATTGCACGCAGGATCTGCTCCATTTTTGAACCATGATCCAGATGGACGCATACAGGAACAGTTGCCTTATGGGCTTCTTCGATAACAGCCTTTACAAAGCTGTCTTCCACAAACTCCAGCTCATCGGGATGAATCGCGATAATGACAGGAGCCTGCATCTCTTCACAAGTATGCATAACGCCCTTCAGGATCATATTGCTGCTCACATTGAACGCAGGGACAGCAAAATTGTGCTCATTGGCAACTGCCAACAGGTCGGCCATGTTCATTAACATAGTATACTTCCTCCTAATTTTCCTTTTCCACGTATTTAAATAAGTAACTTTACGTGTTCATAGTACATCGAATCTATCATACTGTCAAGAATAACTTGTCTACTTTAGAGGATTTTTCACGATGAGTTTTTCTCTAATTGTATGGATTGTATAATCACAAGAAATAATATTTCATCTGCCACTTTTTATCGTCTTATTTTATTTGTATTCAAATATTCAACTCAAAAAACGGATATTGACTGACTCTTCCGCCTCTTTACAGCAAACGCACAATGTATACTTTGCAGAGTCCCATGCACCCCCATGGAAGACGGCACAGACTTCTCCCTCCAGGAATTCCATGCTGTAAAACCACGTACCCTCCGCTTCCCATCTGAGGCTTTTTCTTTCCAGGTATGCTATTTCTGCCCTGTCTTCACCTGCCCCGTCCCTCTCCTGTCCTTTTTCCCCCGGTATGGACGCTGCCGGAGCCAGGGATATTTGCCCAAAATCCGCTCCAATCCCGTCCCCGGTATATTTGACATAGCTTTCTTTCGCCGTCCATATCCTGAAAAACCGTTCATAGACATTCTTTTCGACCCATCCGGCTTCTTCAGGATGAAAAAAACGCTTCGCCATCCTTCCCAACCGGCATGCTGCCCCTTCGTCGCTTTCCCAGGCTTTCTTTACATGCTTCTGCACGTCCACCCCCACTGGCTCTTTGGCAAAGGCACATACCCAAAAAGCCCCACTGTGGCTGATGGAAAAAAACACTTCCTGCTGCTCAGGGAAATAAGGCTTCCCCCGCTCTGTACGGGCAATACGCCAGATATCAGGTTCCGGTTCCGGCTCCATACCCTTTGAACTGGCCGGCCCCGGCTCCCTTCCTGCTTCTTTTCTTCCGTATCCGTCCACCTGGGCCGCCTCTTTAAGTCTTTCCTCTGGCGTCCTCCCGTCGTCTGCCAAAAACACAAAAACTGTCACTGCCAGAGAAACCGCCCCCCTTTTCCACCTAAAAACATGACTCTACCGGCTGCCCTCTTTCCACTGCGCCACAACAGGCCACACATCTGCCGATTCCAAGCCCAGCTTCCAAAACGCCGCTCCCGCAATTCCATGTTGCGCCACCTTTTCCAGTTTCAGCCGGATGGACTCTTCATCCTCCAGCCAGATACGCCAGGTGGAGCCATCCTCCTGGTACTGGCCATAATATTGGCCCAAATCTTCCAGCCATTCCGGTGTCACGCCATGTTCAGAGAGAATCCTCTTCCCTTCGTCCATACCCACTGCCCTTGAATCCCTGGCATAACGCCCGGCATATACAGACATGCCATCCTCATAAAGTTTTGCATCAGCGCCGGCGTTTTCTTCCGGGGTCTCCTGCCATACCCGCATAAAAAACGGCAGGCCGTTGATGACTTTTTCTGCCGGAACATAATCCAGCGTGGAAACAATTCCCTGTTCGGAAAATCCAATGGAAGCATTTGTCCCTGCACAACAACCCTTATAATGTTCATCATACCCCATAATGATCACATAATCGGCCACTTGTCCCTGTTCTCTTAAATTGTACCAGGAACGCCCGCCTGCCGGCACATAATTGTCAATGGAAAGAACCAGCCCCGCCTGTCGGCATGCGATGGAAAGCTCCCGTATAAACTGGAGAAAATGCGGGGCGCTGTCTGACTTAATCCCTTCAAAATCCACATTTATCCCGTCCAGGCCATAATCAGCCGCCGCCTTCATAAGGCCGTTTACCAGATTGTTTCTGGCCCCCGTGGAAGAAAGCAGGGAAAGCACATCCACATTCCCGTCAAAATCATCCACCAGCCCCCATACCTGCAGCCCCTGTCCATGGGCCAAGTCCACATAAGCCCTGTCTGCCAGGCTGTTTAAGTTTCCCTGATTGTCCGCCACGGAAAACCAAGTGGGCGACAGCACGTTGAGGCTCTGGGTCCCTTCCAGATATTCAGAAAGCTTCGCATTATCTTCGGAAGAAAACACCTGATGCCAGGCAAGGCAGACCGTCTCTGAAAGTCTTACCGAAGTATATTCCGGCAGTTTTGCCGTTGGCTTCAGCTCATATTCCTGCCTGTTTTCCAGATATTTTGTTTTCAGATATCCCACAAACCCATCTTCCGTACGTACCCTTGTCCAGTCATCCACACTGTCCATAATAACCAGCGTACTTCCTTTAACTGTTTTGGTAAGAATCGGGCTTTTAATCCCCGCCAAAACCCTGACCGCCGTTTTTCCCGCAGCCTCCGCCTGTTCATACCGGCCTCCGCCCCCGTCAAAAAAAATCCGGGCCGGAAGTTTTTTTTCTGCATCCGACGGGAAAGATTCCATCTTAATCCCGGAAAAAGAAGACATAAAGTCAACCGATATGTAAAACATCCCGTTTTCTTCGTAATAAATCTCGTATCCTGCATCCAACGTCTGCCCGCCCACTGTATAAGTATGGGAGGAGGGCGGTATGGCTACTGTTTCATTGGCTAAAGAATATAGAAGCAGTCCTTCATCACTGTGATACCATTTGCTGTCAACTCCGGCTGCCAGGGATTCCGGCAGATAGACTCTTCCATTTTTCGTAACAGCTGTCCCCTCCGTCTGAATCCCATTGCAGAAGACCACTGTTTCATCTGCTCCTGCTCCATATAGTTCTGTATAGTCGGCCCAGGCCGTCCCCGGTCCAAACTTCCTATATAACAGGAAACCTGCAACAGCCGCAAGCATCAGTAATACTAGCAGGATTATCATCCCTGCCGGCGAATGTCTTTTCCTATTCCCTGTATTTTGGTTCCGCACCTGATTTCGGGTTGAAACAGGGCCAGCCGGCCTTTGCTCCGACCGTCTTTCATATGTGCTGCGAAGTTCTGTCATATCTATAACCTCATTTTCTAAAAGCAACTTTCTTTGGATTACAGTATAACATATTTTTCAAATGGAAACGAAGAATGTTGAAAAAATCAGAGAATTTTAAGAATTCATAAAAGTGTGAGAAATGAAGTACATCCGCCAATCTTATTTTTACCAGAAAATTCAGCTATATCAATCGGCATCCTGCTCGACTTTATCGTAATGTATTTCTGCCAGTTTTCCCTCCTCATCCCATATATAATCGCCCATATAACAGCCATGTTCCTTGATGGCACAGGCTGAAGCCAGCTTTTCGGGAGAGCATCGTTCACCGGACAAAAGGAGTTCCACGCCTTGTTTTTCATAGCGTTTCATCTGTTTCAAAAGAGTATCATAGCGTATGCGCTCCTCTTTTGTCAGTTTTTTCTTTTTCATATAGCTTGCTCCTGTTTTTACAATTTTCATGGAAAATCTGTCCGATTGGACATAACGAAAGAGATGAAGAACTGCTTTGTTTTATAATAATATAAATCTGCTGAATTTTCAAGCAAAAATTTTCCGAAGTCCTGCCATCTTGACAAAACCGGACTTTCCCTCTATATTTACTGATAGGCCAGAAATCATTTCACCATCCCGGCCAATGCCATTCCTGGTAAAAACCATATCAGCGGTCCGCCGTTTTCCCGGAGGTATCCCATGAAGACCATTTTAAAAAAACTTCTGGCTCTCCTTTGTTTCCTGGTATTGCCCATTCTGTTTTATTCCCTGACGGCCTTTTTCATGGCGGCTGTTTTTCAAACCATTCTTTTCTCTATGGATGAAACCTCTAGAGCCGCCCTTTTCCTGGACAATAACCTGCCTGTCTTATATTCCGGCTGTGCCGCCATCCTCTCCGGAAGTGCGTTTGGATATGTCTATCTGACTTTAAAAAAACGGACGGCGTGTCGCACGTATCCCAAAAAGGACATTCCCCTCAGCGGATATATTTATGTGACTTTATTCGGCGCCATGGGAGCTGTTTTCTTCAACATTCTGATGGAGCTGTCCAGGCTTCCAGAACTTCTGCCCTCATCCGGCGCCATCGAAAACGCCACAGGTGGCGCCAGCCCTTTTCTTCATTTCCTTTCCGTCTGCCTGCTCCTGCCGGTGACAGAGGAACTCACATTCCGCGGATTGGGGTATTTTCAGCTCCGCAGATTCTTCGGCCCATTTTCCGCCGCCGTCCTCACATCCGCACTGTTTGGCATTTTCCACGGCAATGCGCCTCAGACCTTTTACGGATTTTGTATGGGCCTTTTGCTGGCCCATACTGCTGAATCCTGTCAGAATCTGATTTCTGTCATTTTATTCCACTGGGCGGCAAATACCGCTTCTTTTACCTTATTAAAAGACCCTGCCAGTCAAAGCCTCCTCTACTCTGTCCCCATCCTCGGCCTTTCGGGAATTGGCTGTGCATGGCTCTTTTGCAAAATCAGAGACTTTGACACCCCGGATACCCATGGCGATTCCTGAAAAACCCTCATATCAAACATCAAATCCGCGAAAACTTACAGGGTTCCAAAAGTTTCTCCTGATCCGTTTGCCTCCACTACGGACAATGCATCCATGGATATTTTCATAATATCCATGGTCATGTCTTCGCTTAAGTTCATTTTCCGGGCCACTTCAGCTAAAGTGGCCTCCCGCCCCAGTTCTTTTACAAGCTCCTCTGTTGCTTCCATGACGGCATTGGCCTGGGCGGCCAGATAGCTTCCCGTATCGTTTTCTCCCGTCTGCTCTGCCAAAGCCGCATCCAAAGCGCTGCAGATTTCCCTGGTGATATAAACACCAAAATCCCCCTTCTCAAACCCTTCCATGGCCATAAGAAGGGCCATATTTCCTTCCTGCACCAGATCTGCCATGAGAACACCTTTTCCGGCATATTCCTTTGCAAGCTCCACTACCCGGCGCAGATGCCCCTCTGCCAGGCGGTTTCTGTCCGCCTGGCTCCCTGTCTGCATCCCTTTCACTAGCTCTAAAACCTCACGCTCCGAAAGCTCTTCTATGGTTTCTAACTCTTTTAAATACATCTGATAACATTTGGAATCTTCCCCGGTCAGCTGCTTTTTTGCAGGTGTCCCCGGCTTTTTTTCTTCTTCGCCCCCTTTTAAATAAGAAAGGCTTCCCCGGTCGCTTTCATGGCCTTCCACCCAAATCTGATTTAATTCCAGATAGCTGTAGATCAGTCTCCACTGTTCCTCTGTAAGTTCCCATCCCAAAAAACATTCCCGGATTTGTTTTTCCGTCACCTGAAGGCCGGAAGCTTTCGCCACAAGTAAAAGACTGCCAAGAGCAGCTTTAAATTCTGCCTGTCGTTCCATCAAAATGTTCCCTTCCTTTACAGATTAAAAAGCGCTGTCGCAATGGAAAAATAAATGGTAATCGCCGCAGCATCCACACACGTCGTAATCAGGGGAGCTGCCATAAGAGCTGGATCCAGCTTACATTTTTTCGCCAGCATCGGCAAACTACAGCCGATCAGCTCCGCCAGCGTCACTGTACATACTAAGGTCAAACCAATCAGTATTGCCAGCCGCAGATTCTGCTGATACATAATATAAATCCGAATCCCATTGACCACCGCCAAAGTGCTGCTTACCAGCGCCGCCACCCTAAGCTCTTTCCAGATCACCCGGAAGGCATCCTTCAAATGGATATCATCAATGGCCATCCCGCGGATGATCAGGGCTGAACTTTGGGATCCGCAGTTGCCGCTGGTATCCATCAGCATGGGAATAAAAGAAACCAACACCGGAATGGCCTCAAAAGCCACTTCATACCTGGTAATGATCATCCCTGTCACCGTCGCAGAAAGCATCAAGATCAGCAGCCAGGGAATCCTGTTGCCGGCATGGCGGAAAACCGAAGTGCCAAAATAAGAATCTTCACTGGGAGCCACAGCAGCCATCAGGGCAATATCCTCCGTGGCCTCATCCTGCAAAACTTCCATGGCGTCGTCCACCGTCACAATCCCCACCATACACCCTTCCTTGTCCACCACAGGGAGGGCGATAAGGCCATACTTGCGAACCAGCTTGGCTGCCGTCTCCTGGTCGTCATGGGTATTGACCGTAATGATATTGGACTCCATGATCTCCTCAACACTTTTTCTTTCATCGGAAATCAACAAGGCTTTTGCTGTCACGATCCCCAAAAGCTTTTTCCCCTGGATCACATAACATGTATAAATGGTTTCACTGTCAATGCCGACTCTGCGGATTTTTTCCAAAGATGCTTTCACTGTCATATAGGGTTTTAAATCCACATACTCCACCGTCATAATACTGCCGACACTGTCCTCAGGATAACTTAAAAGCTGGTTCAGCTGCCCTCTTGTCTCCCAGTCCGTGTTGGCAAGAATCCGCTCCACCACATTGGCAGGCATCTCTTCCAGGAGATCCGCCGTATCGTCCAGGAACATATCGTCCAGGACTGCCCGAAGCTCCCGCTCTGTCAGGGCCTCCACCAAAATCTGCTGTTCCCTGGGTTCCATACAGCTGAAAGTTTCCGCTGCTTCTTCTTTGCCGATCAGCCGGAAAGCCATCAGCATCTGCCGCTCCGGCAGTTCTTCCAAAAGCTCTGCGATATCCACCCGGTTCATATCGGCAAAAGCTTCTTTAATCCTTTTATACTGCTTTGTTTCAAGCAGTTCACAAATCTCTCTCTCTGTCATGTTCTGCCTCCTTTTCACCTGTTGGCTGGTACGCAAAACATGAGGCGAAAGCCCGTTATTCCCCCGTGAAAACCGCAGTGAGCTTACGGGCTTTCCCTGTCATGCTTTGCCTGCAACTGTTACTGCCATCCGGATCCATAAACTCACCACCTTTTCCTTTTATTGATTTTTCCTATATGAAATTCAAGGAAAAAAATATGTAATACTTTTGTCCCCTATATCCCATACAGGAAAGAAAAGACACGTCAGTGACATGATGACGTGCCTTTCCACTTATCTCATTTATACTATACTTTTCTTTTTCCTGTCAACCCGTTTGAAAAATTTTTAGATTTCATGGACGAAAAATTTATACGTCCATTTCTACCGTCACCTTATCCAAATGCCAGATTTCATCCACATACTGTTTAATAGTGCGGTCAGAAGTAAACTTGCCGGAGCAGGCCACATTCATAATGGCTGCCTTTGCCCACCATTTCTCATCCCGGTAAGCGGCATCCACCCGCTTTTGAGCATCTGCATAGGAACGGAAGTCCTTCAGGTTGAAGTAAGTGTCCGCCTTGTCGGTGCTCTGGGTATTGAGCAAAGAGTTATAAAGGTCGCGGAACAGTTCCGTATTGTGGGGCGCATAGAAGCCGTTGATCAGCTGCATCAGCACCCGGCGGATATCCTGGTCGTTGTTGAAGATATCCATGGGATTGTAGCCGCCGTGGGTTTCATAATTGATAACTTCGTCGGAGGACATACCGAAGATAAAGGCATATTCCTTGCCCACTTCCTCCACGATCTCCACATTGGCCCCGTCCATGGTTCCAAGGGTCAAAGCGCCGTTTAACATGAACTTCATGTTGCCTGTGCCGGAGGCTTCTTTGCTGGCAGTGGAGATCTGCTCGCTGACATCTGCAGCCGCAAAAATCCATTCTGCATTGGATACCCGGTAATCTTCAATAAATACCACCTTGATCTTCCCGTTAATGGACTTATCGTTGTTGACAACATCCGCCACGGAATTGATCAGCTTGATGGTCAGCTTGGCAATCTTGTAGCCCGCCGCCGCCTTGGCGCCGAAGATAAAGGTCCTGGGAACCATATCCATCTCCGGATTATCCTTCAGCTGGTTATACAGGTACATCACATGAAGAATATTGAGCAGCTGTCTCTTATACTCATGGAGACGCTTTACCTGTACGTCGAAAATAGAGCGGGGATCCACGTCAATGCCATTGTTCTCTTTAATATATTTGGCCAGGCGGAGCTTGTTCTGGTACTTGATATTCATAAATTCCTGCTGGCATCTTTCGTCGTCCGCATAGACGGCCAGCTTCTTAATGTGGGGCAGATTGGTGATCCACTCGTCACCGATCTTATCCGTCACCCAGTTTGCCAGAAGCTCGTTGCCGTGAAGCAGGAAACGGCGCTGGGTGATGCCGTTGGTTTTGTTGTTGTATTTCTGAGGCTCCAGTTCATAGAAATCTTTCAGGACTTTATTCTTTAAGATTTCTGTATGAAGCCTCGCCACACCGTTGACAGAAAAGCTTCCGGCAATGGCCAGGTGGGCCATTTTCACCTGTCCGTCATAGATAATGGCCATCCTCTTTACTTTCTCTTCATCGCCGGGGAAAGCCCTCCTGATCTTCTCCACGAAGCGGCGGTTGATCTCCTCCACAATCTGGTAAATACGGGGAAGGAGTCTGGAGAACAGCTCCAGCGGCCATTTTTCCAAGGCCTCAGCCATAATGGTATGATTGGTATATGCGCAGGTTTTTGTGGTAATCTCCCATGCCTCATCCCAGTCCAGGCCTTCGATATCCAAAAGAACCCTCATAAGCTCTGGAACAGCCACGGTAGGATGGGTATCATTCATCTGGAATACCACCTTTTCAGGCAGCATATGGATGTCGTCATGGTTTGTCTTAAACTTCTGGACCGCCCGCTGCACACTGGCGGAAATGAAGAAATACTGCTGCTTTAAGCGGAGTTCCTTACCTGCATAATGATTGTCATTGGGGTAAAGGACCTCAACAATATTTTTTGCCAGGTTTTCCTGTTCCACTGCCGTCCTGTAATCACCCTTGTCGAAAGAATCCAGATTGAATGTATTGATGGGTTCTGCATCCCAGATTCTCAATGTATTCACCACATGGTTTCCATAACCTACGATGGGAAGGTCATAAGGCACGGCACGGACAGACTGGTAGCCCTCCTGGATAAACTGGTTCCTGCCATTTTTCCACTCTGTACGGACATAGCCGCCGAATTTCACCTCAACTGCATACTCATCCCGGCGCACCTCAAAAGGATTGCCGTCCCTAAGCCAGTCATCGGGAGCTTCCATCTGATAACCGTCCCGGATTTCCTGTTTGAACATACCATATTTATAACGGATGCCGCAGCCATAGGCCGCATATCCCAAAGTCGCCAGCGAATCTAAAAAGCACGCTGCCAAACGGCCAAGGCCGCCGTTTCCAAGGGCATAATCCCTCTCCTGATCCTCGATCTCATTCAGGTCAAACCCCAACTCGTCAAGGGCTTCCCTGATCCCGGTCCTGGAACGGATGTTGATGATGTTATTTCCGAGGGCGCGGCCCATGAGGAATTCCATGGACATGTAATAAACCATCTTCGCATCCTGTTTATCATACTGCTTATGGGTAGCAATCCATTCGTCAATGATAACGTCTTTCACCGCATAAGCCACTGCTTGGAAAACCTGCTTCGGTGTCGCTTCAGAAATCGTCTTCCGGTAAAGATTTTTGACGTTGCTCTCCACTTCCCGTTTAAACTGCTCCTTATCAAATTGATAATTTGACATAAAAATTCCCTCCTGTTACTATTTTGCGCTGCCTTTTTGCTCCATCCTGTTCCCGCCCGGCAGCCTGTTCCCTATACGGTCGCTTTCTCCACACCAAGCATAACACGTTCGCCGTTAATATTCCAGTCTTTTTCGTATCCGGCGATCTTTCCGAT
>CAOKOS010000052.1 GCA_948470255.1 uncultured Lachnotalea sp. | reverse complement strand
ATCGCTGAAGCGACCCGCCGCAGGCGGAGAATCCTGCAAGCAGGATTCTTTGTTCATGGGAAAATTCGTCCATGAGAAAAAATGATATTGGAGGTAAAGCGATGGAGACACGAAAGGAACTTTTGGTGGAACATGTATGCAAATCCTATCGAAAAAATGTTGCTCTGAAAGACGTCAGTTTCCAGTTGGAAAAGGGTGTATACGGACTTTTGGGAGAGAACGGAGCCGGAAAAAGTACACTTATGCGAATCCTCACGACAGTGGATTTTCCGACCAGCGGAAAGGTTTTATATGGTGGAGAGGATATTACAAAAATGGATGAGGCCTACCGGGATCTGATTGGTTACATGCCCCAGGAATACCAGGTCTATCCGGCATTTACGGCGGCAGATTTTTTGAATTATATGGGAGTATTAAAAGGAGTTCCGAAAGACAGACTGAAAACAAAGATTCCAGAGGTACTTGAGTTTGTCAATTTGAGCGATGCTGCCAAAAAGAAAGTGCGGACATTTTCCGGAGGCATGAAACGCAGGCTTGGTATTGCACAGGCTATTTTAAATGATCCGCAGATTTTAATTCTTGACGAGCCGACGGCCGGGTTGGATCCGGAGGAGCGGATCCGGTTCTCAAACATACTGAGTAATATGGGACAGGAAAAGATAATATTACTTTCCACGCATATTGTGTCCGATATAGAAGCCATAGCAAGCCGGCTGATCGTAATTAAAAAAGGGGAAATTGCCAGGACAGGGACGATTGATGAACTGGTCAGACAGGTAGACGGCATGGTATGGGAGGCGGAAATGGGACAGGACATGCTCCAAAAGCTCAGTTTGTCGCGGACGGTTATCCATATCAGGCAGACGGGAGATGGCGCAAAGATCCGGTTTGTGGGACAGCCGTATCCGGGAATGGACTGCAGGAGGGCGGCGCCCTGTCTGGAAGATTACTATATGTTTGCGGGTGAAAGAAGGAGTGAACAGTCAAAATGAAAAAAACATGGATGAAATTGGCGGCGGCCGCCTTACTTATAATGATGGCAGGCATAATGGGCTGCGGACAGAAAGCAGAGAAGAATAATTACGAATCCGTATCTGCCGCAGAGGCAGAGAAAGCAGACGGAGAAAGGGAAAAGAAAACAGAGGGGGAAAAGGGGAAAACGGACACGGGAAAGGAAGCGGATATCGACGCAGTTTTAGAGGCATATCGGACGGAACGGGAGAATAATCAGAGTAAGACGTCGGACGGCTATGACCTGATCGTTGCGCCCAATGAAGAAAATTATGATTATGGCGTGGGGAACGACAGTTATACGGCCAGGTTTGACTCCAGAGAGTTAAACCTGGCATTTAAGGAAGCTGCCCGGTATGTGGAAGAAGAACTGCAGGCGGATGCTTCTTCTGTGCACTCCTGCGTAGATCCCAGGATGACGGCGATTTATGAGGATGCGGACAAAGGCGTGGCGAAGGAATATGATGCGGACAATATTTTTCTTTGTGAGTACCGGGAGCGGGAGAAGTGGCAGTATTTGATTTTGGTCAGGGAGAAAAAGGGGGCGGATTGGAACGTGCTGTTCCACGGCGGCCATTATAAAACAAATGAATGAAAAAGTGGAAGTTTGCGGCGTCCGCCATAAAACGACAGGGAAGGAATATGATAAGGAAGGAAAAGGAAAAATGAAACGGCAAATCGTTATGGAATATCGGAAGATGTGGAATAAAGTTTCCATTGTGGCCGTTATCGCCATGTGTCTTGTAACAGTAGTGCATCTTCTGGTTTATCTGAATCTGCAGTATAGGGCCATTGACAAGGACGGGCGTCTGGTGGAGGGGCTGGCCTCTTACCGGGCGCTCCTTGAAGCCTCCAAAGAGATAGAAGGAGTCATGGACGGGGAATATATAAAAAAACTGAAAACCAGCTATGACGGCAGCTATGATAAAGCATATCTGGCAGAACACAGGGGGTTTTTAGGCACAGGAGGCATGACCAAATACATGGTGCCAAATTACTTTATCAATTATGCATATTATGGCGCCTATATGTCCAATGGGAATGACAAAGTCGGCCTGGACTATGATTTTCTGGATTCGGAAAAAGAATTTTACGATACCTATAAAAGAACGGTAAAAGAACATTTGGCGGAACTGGAAATTTATTCTGAAAAGCAGCTTCGTATTCTTGAAAAGAAGGCGGACAGGCTGGCTACCCCCTATAAGACAGGCTATTATCAAGGGCTGGCGAATCTGCGAGCCTGGTTTATCCTGGATTATGAGCTTGTTTTTGTGGCATTGGCTTTTTGCCTGTCTGGAATCTATACGAAGGATCATGCCGGCGGAGTCACAGAACTGGCACTTTCTTCCAGATATGGGAGAAGGAACAATCTGAGAGCCAGATGGATTGCAGGGAACCTTTTTGCAGCCAGTATTTATCTGATCTATCTGCTGGTCCAGGTGGCGGTAAACGGGTTCCTGGCTTCTTTGAGCGGCTGGGATCTTCCGGCCCAGATGTTCTGGTTTAGTTGTCTGCATAATATTACCATCGGCGAAGGATTGCTTTTTATGTTTGCCGGAGGTTTATGCGGAGGGCTGGTCGTTGGCAATCTGGTACTTCTGATCTCCATTGTAGTAAAGAACAGAAAATTTGCCACAGCTGTTTCTGTTATCGCGGCGGTGATTATCATGCGGGCGGAAAAGGCATATGGTTTTTTCCAAAGGTTCAATCCGTTTCATTTTAAAAGCGATGCTCTGATCGAGGATTATCTGTTCATAGGGGAGGCTGCCGTGCCGTATTTTGCCATTGTATTTCTGGTTACGGCGGTTTATGTTGCGGCGCTGGGCATGGGAATGAAATTATCTGCAAAAAAATACAGAATGAATTGACGGTGGCGGATTATGAGGCTTGTAATAACAGAGTGTAAACGAATTTTGGGCAGAGGGGGCGTTTTTGTTTTCCTGGCCCTTGTCCTTTTGGCTTCCCTTTACCACAGCCGGAGAAATTTAGAACGGTATAATCAGTATGACGAGGATGGAATCTGTGTCGGCTGGCCGGAAACCTTATCGGAAGCAAAAAGGATGTCAGAAGGACTGTATCTGGACACAGCATGTATGATGGAGCTGAAAAAGGATGCGGATACCTATGGTTATCTGAATGGAGAAAATATCAACGCACTGATATCGGAAAATTATGAGAGAAAAACTTTACAGGAATTATCAAAAGAAGACATGGAAGGCTTTTTTGAAAAGCGGGTAGAAACGATATCTGAAAATCTGGCTCAGGATTTAAAAAAGAACTATACCGATCAGGAAACAGAAAGATTGATGGAAAAAGCACAAAACCTGTCTGAACTGCCGGCAGGATATGCCGAAGGCTGGAAAACTCTTTCAGAAAATATGGGAAACTTTGTGTTTTTGCTCCTGCTGCTTCTGTCCGCTTTGCTTCTGCCGGTTTTTGGCCGTGATTCTCAGGTACAAATGGAGGAGCTTGCCCATTCGGCAAAATTTGGGAAACGGAAACTGGAACAGTCGCGAATTGCGTCGGCATATCTGATTGTGACGGCTCTTTATTGGTGCGGGATGGCCGTATATTTTATCATTGTCATGGCGCCCTTTGGCTTTAACGGGGCGGGCCAGCCGATTCAAAATGATGTGAGGATGTTCTATTCCCTTTATCAGATCACCTACTTCCAGCAGTTTTTAATCAATCTGCTGATCGGATATGCGGCGCTGCTCTTTCTGACCGGTTTAACGCTGTCCGTAACAATCATTTTGAAAAACAGCCTGGCAGGGGCCTCTGTCATAGCGGCTTTCTGTGCCATGCTCCTTATTTTTAATCAGGTCTATGTGTATCAGGTAGATCACTGGTTTGCGAATTTTATGACGGTGAAAATGACGGATTTTCGACATTTTTATACAGGAAATGAATTTTACAGGATTTGGGGAGTGAGTGTCCCCTGTTTGAACTGGAGCGTGATGGTATCCTTGGTTTTGTCTGCGGTTTTTCTTATGATTGGAATTTTGGTTTTACGTAAGAATCGAAAAAAGGGTGACTGTAGATGAAAATTCTCCTGTGCCCAACCCTGGATGTAAAACAGAAACGGGGAAAATATAATTGATGGGACTGCTATTTGGTGGTATACTGTCAGCAGATGTGTTTGATGACACTTATCCGGCCGTGTATACTCTTGCCAACCCACGGCAAATTTGATAGCAAGAGTTGAAAGACTTCAGAGAAATCTGAGGTTCTTTTCAGGTTATGATGTTTGTAGTATTTCTTGACATTGTTTCCTGTTTATTGTATTTTTAACAAGAAAGATTTTGCGCCATTTGCCACGTGTTTATGGGGCTATGGCGTCCGGCGCAGTGTCTGCGGAAATAAACAAAATTCACCGTGGCAGCAGATAAAGCCGGGAGGGGGAGGAAAGGGAGTATGGTAAATTTTGTCGTCGCATTGGAGTGTTTCGGTATCTGTCTGACGGCTGTGGCTTTATTTCTTCTGCTCAACGGAGATGGGGCCAGAGAGCAGAAACTTTTGATTATGATCATGTGCGGTTCACTGGTACAAAATCTGGGTTATGTGCTGGAAGTGCTTGCGCCTACGGTGGAAGCCGCCATGACGGCTGTGGCGATGGAAAAAATGGGTTCCGCTTTTACGCCGTTATGCTACTGCTGGTTTATCTATATTTATTGCTCTATTTCTCCGCCCAAAGTGCTGTTGAGGATCCTGGCTATAGTCAGTTTCTTATCCTTGCCCGCGGTAATCTGCAACTGGGACAATCTTTTCTACCAGGAAATCCAGTGGGTGGCCGGTGAAGGCGGATTTTATCATGTTAATCTCAGCTATGGCCCGCTGTATATGTTTTTTACAGTTACCCATATTATTATTCCCTATGTTTTATGCATCTGCACATTGGCGCGGGCCATTCGTGAACGATCGGACCAGCAGGCTAATCGCCAGTATTGGACGATCCTTTCAATTTCCACATTGCCGGTTATTGTGTTGATCGCTTATGTTTTTAAGCTGGTGGCCGTATTTGATTTCACACCGGTAACGCTGACGGTTTCCATGTCCATGGTGGTCATTATAGTCTGGAGCCGCCGTAATTACGATTTCCGCCATCTGGCGGCGGAAAAAGTTTTGGAAAGCATGGGCGACGGCGTGATTGCCCTGGATGATCATGACCGGCTGGTTAGTTATAACAGGGCGGCGGCAAATATTTTCACCGACCTGAGCGTCCATAAGCGGGGGGAGAATATCCGGGGCGTGGAAGGTTTCGACGAGGAAATGCTGGACGAAGACATCCCACGGAGCTTCTCCATAGGAGGGCAGCATTATGAAAGCCACAGTAAGCATATTATAGATGAAAACGGCAGGATACAGGGCTGTGTTATTTTGATTCTGGATATGACCGATATCAAGGCATATATCAATGAGATCAAACGGGTGCGGCGTCAGGCGGAGAAAGCCAGCATTGCGAAAAGCGAATTCCTTGCAAACATGTCACATGAGATACGGACTCCGATGAACGCCATTATCGGCCTGAATGATATTATCATGGAGGAATGTGGGAATACGGAGATCTATGGCTATGCCAAAGATGTGCAGTCTGCGGCAAAAAACCTACTGGCAATCATCAACGACATTTTGGATCTGTCCAAGGTGGAAGCGGGCAAAATGGAACTGGTGAATGTGAATTATTACATAAAGGTTATGGTAGATGAGATCCTGGGAATGATGGATATGGTGGCTTCCCAGCAAGGGCTGATCTTAAAGTATGAGTGTGACGAAACCATACCCTGTCGCTACAATGGTGATGACGGGAGGATCAAACAGATACTGCTCAACATACTCAGCAATGCAATAAAATTTACGAAGAAAGGATATGTGCACGCCTATATTACCGGGAAGCCGGGAAGGAATGAGGACGAAGAATTGCTTACATTCTATGTGGAAGATACCGGGTGCGGCATTAAAGAGGAAGATCTTAACAATATTTTCGAGGACTTTAGACAGCTGGACTCTAAACGGAACCGGAGCGTAGAGGGCACCGGACTGGGGCTTGCCATTGTGAAACATCTGGTGGAACTGATGGAGGGCACCATTGATGTGAAGAGTATTTGGGGGAAGGGGACGAAGGTTACAATCACCATTCCTCAGAAAATTGTAGAGAAACGGCCGGTTTCCGAAATGCCGGAGATTCCGCAGATAGAACATAAAATTACAGATATGTTTGTTGCGCCTGGCATCAAAGCGCTGATTGTTGATGATAATGTGGTCAACCGCAAGGTGGCCAGGAGCTTTTTAAAAAATTATGCGTTCAACCTGACTGAGGCGGGAAGTGGGCCGGAGGCCATTGAACTGGTGCGTACCGACCGGTATGATCTTATTTTTATGGATCATATGATGCCTGATATGGACGGCGTCGAGACGGTGGAGATTATCCGCAGAGACTGCGGCGAAAACGGGACGGCCCCTGTGGTCATCGCATTGACTGCCAATGCGATGGAAGGTATGAGGGAACGTTTTTTAAAGTGTGGTTTTCAGGATTTTATTGCGAAACCCCTAGACAGAGTAGAGCTAAATAAGCTTTTGCTGCGCTGGGTTCCGGAGAAATATAGGCAGACGGAAGGCGTGGAAGAAGAATTTAAACCATTAACCCCGGAAACGTTTCAGATTGACGGAATAGATATGGATGCCGCTATGCAGTATTATTCCGGAGACGAAAAGGGATTTGTCGAACTGCTGGAACTCTACTGCATTGACGGTAAACGGAAAACAGAACTTCTGTGTGACGTTGTAGAAACCGATCTTTTGCGCTATCAGATAGAGGTGCATGGACTTAAGAGCGCCTCCGCCAATATTGGGGCTATGAAAGTATCGGCCATGGCCCGCATACAGGAAAATGCTGCCACACAGGGGGACAGAGAATTGATCGACAGAGAATTTCCGCTCCTGATGGCGGAATATGAGATGCTTTTGACGAATATCAGACAATTTTTGGAATGTCGCAGACAGGAGGATGGTGGGAAAGAAAAACTTCCCAGCCTGACCCTGGAGGAGCTTAAGGGACAGGTGGCAACGGCCTTGGAAGAACTGAAACATTTCCGATCCAGTAAGTGTGCCGAAAGAGTGGAGGAGATGCTGGCTCATGAATTGCCAAAAGGTGTGGAAGAGCGCCTTTTAGGGATACGGGAGCAACTAAGATTATACGAGGACGACAATGCGGAAGAGAGATTGAGCCAGCTGATTGATATGTTTGAAAAGGAGGAGAGTAAATGAGCCAAACAGGAGAAAGTCAAAAAAAGCGCATTTTAGCGGTGGATGATAGCGCCATTGTCTTAACACGGATTTCCGGTATCCTTCGGGATACTTATGATGTGATCACAGTCAATTCAGGGATGCGGGCGCTGCGGTATCTGGAACTGGAAAAGCCGGATCTGATTTTACTGGATATTCAGATGGCGCAGCAGGACGGCGTCGAGACGCTGCGGGAAATACGCAACAGGGAAGAGTGCGGGGATATACCGGTGATCATGCTTACCGGCGTGGAGACGAAAGATGCTGTTTTGGAGAGTAGCAGACTGGGAATCTGCGATTATGTGTTGAAACCTTTTTCTTCCGCAGAGTTACATAAAAGGATCAGACGGGTTTTTGAGCAGGAGGAAAAGCTGTGATAAAGAAAGGAGACGTATAAGATGAATACAGCCATGACGAAAGAGGAGCTGGAGCGGATTCTGGACGAGGCAGTTCAGGATGTGACAGAGCGCACCGCAGGTGTGCGTCTGCAGCAGGGGAACCAGTCGCCGGGGGAAGACCTGTGCACGGTTCAGATCACCTTTGACAAAGGGTTCGACACCAGCCTTACTCTCTGTGCCGATACGGGGCTTTTGTACCGTATGGCAAGTAATTCTTTTCATGAGGAGAGTGTTAGTCCTGAAGACCTTGAGGAGTTCAGCAAAGAGTACTTTAACGTACTCTGCGGAAGGATAGCCAGGGCCATGTTTCAGGCCACGCAGGTTCCGGCTCATTTTGGCCCGCCTGCATTTTACCGAGGACGTTATGAGCCTGAGGGACGGGAGATACAATTCATACTTACATATTCTGATGAGTATTGTGGAGGCGTACAGTTTATACACCATGTGCCATGTTCCGATGGAAATGGGACTGGTTCAGAGGAAGATTGAGAGAAGGGGGTATAGAAAATGAGTAAACGAATTATGGTGGTAGATGATTCCCGGCTGGTGCATGTTCAGCTGGGCGACGTTTTGAAGGGTACAGATTATGAGATTGCGGCATACTGCCGGAGCGGGGAGGATGCGATTGCCCGGTATGATGAAGTAAATCCTGACCTGGTAACCATGGATATTATTATGCAGGGAATGGACGGATTGGATGCTTCTGAGATTATTCTGAAAGAACATCCGGATGCGAGGATTGTCGTAGTATCGTCCCTGGCATACGACGATACCTTCGAGAGGGCAAAGGCTATTGGGGCGAAAGGTTTTGTGGACAAGCCCTTCCATAAAGATCAGCTGCTTAAGGTATTTGAGCAGGCGCTCAGTTAATCTGTGGTCAAGGCAGAACAGGGAAAGCATATGGAAAATCAATTCGGCGCTTTGATAAAAACCTTAATGCAGTGTTCGGGAATAAAGGGAAGAGAGCTGGCCGATGTGATCAATTATGATATGACTTATATCAGTAAGTGGATCAATGGAACGAAGCTGCCGGCAGACAGAAATATTGACACAATTATAGGGCTGATGGCGGATTGCTTTGGAAAAGCATATTCCGGGAAAGATTGGGGAGGGCTGGAAATTGCTCCTGACGCTCCAAAGGTCTCCATAGAGAGGCTTTTGCAAAACGGTTACCGGGCGGACAGAAACGCTGAAAACAGCAGATTTCATATTGACGAAAAACGGTTGGCGTTTTATGGAGATAAGAGAAAGCTGATCAAATTCCTGAGGGAGAGTTTCCGTCAGATGAGTGACTGGAACACAGATAAAATTGTAATACGGACAACCTTTGACCTTTTTGGCTTTTTTGGCCATCGGTTTAAGGAAGTTATAAATGAGCTGGATCCTACAGTGATTCAGAACGTCTGCCTCTCGACATGCATGGATACGGGGAAAGCTCTGGAGGAATATTCCTTTTACTGTAGCAATATCCTGGATTTAATCATCGAACACCGCCATGTTGAATTATCTTTGTATCGTATCAACGAAGCGGATCCGAAAATTATCATGATTAATGACGCGATGTATATTCAGATTATGTATGAAGAGAGGGGGATGTTTGCCGCGTGCTGCAGTACAGACAGAAACATCGTGGATCACAGCCTGAGGTACTTTAAAAGCTTTATGGAGGAAAAAGAGCTTTTAATGAATTATACATCTTCTGAAGTTTTGAGAAAAACAAATGTACAGCTGGATTCCTATTGTTCCGGTTATCAAAAGCAGCTTTTTAACGAAGCTCCGGGGTCCATGTTCCCGCCGGAGATTATGGATGATTTGATCTGCGCCTGCGAAGACGTGGTTTATCGGAATTATCTGACAAAACTAAAGACGATTTTTGGTGAAAAAACAGCAAAAGCCCAGGTGGATATTTTTTTATATGCTTCCGTATTAAGCGAGTACATACAGAGCGGCCGTATGAGTATTGGAAACGTGGCCCACGACCTTACGAAGGAACAGGTGGAGGCACATATTCGCTATATTTGCAAATGCATGAAAAATAATCCCAGGTTTCGCGTGTTTTTGATACGTGATACCATTAATATTGGTATGATTAGAAAATATCACCCCTCTCTTTTTTTGGATGAGAAATCTGTTTCCATTGAAAATTCACAAAAAAGCCTTAATGAAAGTTATCACATTTCTATGGACAGCGGGGTGGTGGCGCTGTTTGAACGGTATATGACGGATATTGAAAAGCAATCAAATTGTACAATGGTGACTCCGGAAGAGCTGGAGAGGTATCTGTAAGGGGGGGTTATATGTTGTAAAGTATGGAGATTTATGGGAACGAAATACTCTTCTTTGCCTTTTGAAAAAAGATGAATTCAATATCATTCCCGTGAATTCAGTTGAATTCATGTACGAAAAAGGAATATAATGGAATAGAAGTCATCTATGAGAAATCAGGGGGATTTCAAATAAAGAAAAGGAGAAGAAAGAGTATGGAGAAAAAGATGAGTTTGGGTCAAATTATTGCCATCGGCGGCGCATTTATGGGATTTGTCATCGGTTCCAGCTTTGCGTCAGGCCAGGAATGTCTCCAGTATTTTACGGGACACGGCCTTTGGGGGAGTATCGGGGTCGGAGTAATTGCACTGATTCTGTACATATGGTTTGTGGCCGTGATTGTGGAAGATGGCAGAAACCTGAAGCTGAGAGATGATGGCAAAATCTACAATTTCTATCTGGGCAAATACCTGGGCTTTGCCCTTGAATGGTTTACGCCCATCATGCTGTTTTTTGTTTACTCATTGATGATTTCAGGCGCCGGTTCCACCTTTGAGGAGTATTATGCCTTAAACGGTAATATCGGCCGTATTCTTATGATTGTTGTTTCCCTTGGAACAGTGCTTCTCGGCTTGAATAAGCTGGTCAAGATTGTTGGATATATTTCTCCGTTCCTTTTGATTATCACCATGGTGATCGGCGTCATAGCCATTGTCAGCAATCCTGAAGGGATTGCCACTGCAGACGCGGCGCTTAAGACGGTTGAAGTGAAAAATAACTTTAATAACTGGGCCCTTTCGGGATTTATGTATGGTGCGTATACGGTCAGCGGTGTTGTCCCGTACCTGGCGGGAATTGGAAAGACCACAGCCACCAGCAAGAAAAATGCACTCTGGGGCGCTGTTTTCGGCGGCGGCGCTTTTATTATCGCCGTTATGATTCTGAATTTCGGGCTTCTGGCCAATATTACCAATGTATACAACCTGGAGATCCCTTCCCTGTTTGTGGCGGCATCCATCAGCCCTGTATTTGGTAAAGTCTTTTCCATTCTGTTACTGCTTGGCATCTACACAACGGCAGTTCCCATGTTGTACACCGTATGCAACAAGATTTCTCCTGATTCCAAAAGTATACCCTATAAAATTGCGGCAATCGTTACTGCCGTGGCGAGCCTCTTTGGCGGACAGTTATCTTTCTCTACAATGATCAGTATTATTTATCCGATTTCCGGATATGCAGGAATTGTGATTTTTGCAGGGATGTTCTTTACAAAATATATCAAGAAACGTAAATATGATACTTTTGATGAAAGTGATGCATTGCTTAAGAAGATGTAAACAGCCATATAATGCCATTTATCAGTCAGGAGGGAATTATGAGGAAGTATGAACTTTCGCGGGAGTTTGCGGAAAAAATGGATAAGCAGGATACTCTGGCATCTCTGAGAGATTATTTTTATACAAAACCGGGCCAGATCTATATGGACGGCAATTCGCTTGGGCTTTGCTCAAAGGGGGCGGAAGCGGCAGTCGCCAGGACTGTGGCCGATTGGAAAGAGCATGGAATCGGGATCTGGACAGGCGCTGAGACAAATTACTTTTTGTACCATGATGTGATCGGGGCAAAGATTGCAAAACTAATCAATGCAGATCCGGAAGAGGTGACTGTCTGTGCCAATACAACTTTAAATATACATCAGGTGGTGGCTACTTTCTGGAAGCCGACAAAAGAAAGATATAAAATCGTGATTGATGAACTGAATTTCCCCACGGATCGTTATGCGGTGGTGAGCCAGGTGGCGTCACGCGGCATGGATCCGGATGATGTGGTGAAAGTGGTAAAGAGCAGGGACGGAAAAACCCTGGAGGAAGCGGACTTAATCGACGCCATGACAGATGACGTGGCTATGGTGCTGTATCCTTCTGTCCTTTACAGAAGCTCCCAGCTCCTTCCCATGGAAAAGCTGGCAAAAGTTGCCCGTGAAAGAGGGATCATGATAGGGTTTGACCTGTGCCACAGTGTTGGGAATGTGGATCATGATTTCAAGGAGATCGACTGTGACTTTGCGTTATGGTGCAATTATAAATACCTTTCCGGCGGCCCCGGAGCGCCTGCGGGCCTTTATATCAATAAGAAGCACTTTAATAAAAAGGTGGGCCTTGCCGGCTGGTGGGGAAACAGGAAAGATACTCAGTTTGAGCTTCGCTCTGAGTTTGAAAACGCACAAAATGCCGGCGGCTGGCAGACCGGGACGGGCGCTGCACTGAGCCTGTCTGCCATAGACGGGGCATTGGAAATCTATAATAAAGCAGAAATAAAAGAGTTGAGGGCCAAATCCCTTGATCTGACTGCGTATATGATGTTCCTGATCGACCATGAACTTACGTCGTATGGCTTTACAGTTGGAAACCCCAGGGAGGATTCCGGCCGCGGCGGCCATGTGGCGCTGGAGCATGGAGACGCCATCAGAATTAACGAGGCATTAAAGGCGGCGGATGTTGTCCCTGATTTCCGTTATCCTGATGTCATCCGTCTGGCGCCTGTTCCGCAGTACACCAGATATGTGGATGTCTACGACCTGATCGTGAGGATTAAAGAGATCATGGATACAAAAGCATACGAAAAATATGAGAACAAAGCGGGAACGGTAGCATAAATGATGCCATAAGGACAGGAAGGAGTGGATATTTTATGGGAAAATACGAACTTACACGGGACTTTGCGGAAAATATGGATGGACAGGATACTCTGGCATCCTTAAGAGATCACTTTTATACAAAGCCGGGGCAGATCTATATGGATGGAAATTCTCTCGGGCTTTGTTCAAAAGAAGCGGAAGCTGCCGTGGAGAGGGCGCTGGAAGCGTGGAAAGAGTATGGAATCGGAATATGGACCCAAGCGCCGACAGATTATTTTCTGTATCATGATGTGATTGGGGCGAAAATCGCAAGGCTTATCAATGCAGATCCGGAAGAGGTGACTGTCTGCGCCAATACCACCTTAAACGTACATCAGGTGGTGGCTACCTTCTGGAGGCCCACAAAAGAGAGATATAAGATTGTGATTGATGAACTGAATTTCCCCACGGACCGCTATGCAGTGGTGAGCCAGGTGGCATCCCGCGGCATGGATCCGGATGATGTGGTAAAAGTGGTAAAGAGCAGGGATGGAAAAACCCTGGCGGAAGAGGACTTAATCGACGCCATGACAGATGACGTGGCTATGGTGCTGTATCCTTCTGTCCTTTACAGAAGCTCCCAGCTCCTTCCCATGGAAAAGCTGGCAAAAGTTGCCCGTGAAAGAGGGATCATGATAGGGTTTGACCTGTGCCACAGTGTTGGGAATGTGGATCATGATTTCAAGGAGATCGACTGTGACTTTGCGTTATGGTGCAATTATAAATACCTTTCCGGCGGCCCCGGGGCCCTTGCAGGACTTTACATCAATAAGAAGCATTTTGAGAGAGAAGTAGGGCTTGCAGGATGGCATGGAAACAGGAAGGATACCCAGTTTGAACTGCGTCCTGTCTTTGAACATGCAATGAATGCCGGCGGATGGCAGACAGGGACTGGTTCTGTCCTGAGCCTGGCTGCCACAGACGGAGCGCTGGATGTCTATAATGGAGTCGAAATAAAAGATTTGAGGGCGAAATCTCTTGATCTGACGGCATATATGATGTTCCTGATTGACCATGAGCTGGCTTCTTATGGGTTTACAGTTGGAAACCCCAGAGAGGATGCCGGCCGCGGCGGCCATGTGGCCCTGGAACACGAAGATGCTATCAGAATCAATGAAGCGCTGAAAGCAGCGGACGTTGTCCCTGATTTCCGTTATCCGAACGTGATCCGGCTGGCGCCTGTTCCCCAGTACACCAGATATGTGGACGTCTATGACCTGATCCAGAGGATTAAAGAGATCATGGATACGAAAGCATATGAGAAATATGAAAACAAAGCGGGAACTGTTGCCTGAGCCTGTCTGTGAAATAAAAAAGGAAGGACAAAGAATCCTGCCAAGCAGGATTCTCCGCCTGCGGCGGATTGCTTCAGCGATATAGTTCCTCTCCGCCGCAGTGCGATCCTTTTTACTTCCCAAAAAGAGATGTTGCTTCTTTCATATTTTCCATGACAGGCACTTGGAATGGGCACCTGGTTTCGCACACACCGCACCGGACACATTCGGAGGCAGTATGAGAAAGGACGGCGTAATGCTCCCTGACGGTTTCGGGGATTTCCCCCTGGGTCCGGGACAGGTTTAAGAATTTAGTGACAGAGGCCACGTCGATGCCCTTTGGGCAGGGGGCGCAATGGCCACAGTACATACAGTGGCCTTTCCAACTGATTTTGGGAAACGCCGCGAAAGCTTTGGCGTAATCTTTTTCTTTGTCAGAAGCGCTTTCGTAGGCCAGGCTCACTTTCAGTTCTTTCGGACTTCTGGCGCCGGACATGACGGAAGCCACGCCTGGGCGGGTCAATGCATAGTGAAGGCACTGATACAAAGTCAGGGACTTTCCGGCAGGTGAAAGCTGGTCGTTTAAGAGATCGCCTCCTCCAAAGGCTTTCATAACCGTGATGCCTACGCCGAGGCGCTGACAGGTTTCATAAAGCTCCTTTCGGAGAGGGTCCATATTGACAAGGGGCTTTTCGTAGCTTTTTTCAGCCCAGAGAAGCTCCAGGTTTTCATCGGCAGGCTGCAGGTCATAGCAGGGATTGACACTGAACATCAGCACGTCGACCAGCCCTGTATGTACAGCGGCCAGGGAAGCTTCAGGATTGTGGCTGGACAGGCCGATGGCTTTGATGGACCCAGCCTTTTTTAACTCTATGGCGTATTCCATCACAGGCCCGTTTTTGATGGATTCCCATTCAGAGAGGGAATCCACGTAATGAATCATTCCAATATCCAGATAATCCGTGTCCAGACGTCCAAGCAGGTCTTCAAAGCCTGCTTTTACTTCGTCCATTTTACGGGTGCGTTTATACTGGTTATCCTTCCAAGTGGTACAAAGATGGCCCTGGAGGACAAACTTTTCCCTGCGCCCTTTTAAAGCCTTTCCCACAGCAGAGCGCATGAGGGGATCGGGGGAATACAGGTCAATGCAGTTGGCGCCGCCTGCTTCCATGATGTCAAGGAATTGTTTTACGGTTTCGTCGGATTTCTCTAAAAAACCTTCGCATCCCATGCCCACCTCACTTACTGAAATGCCGGTGCGGCCAAGTTTACGGTAATTCATGGCAATACCTCCTTTGGGGGTATTATACCGGAAAAGGAGACAAAAGTATACCGGAAAACCGCGTCAGTCATAAAAATCAATCTGACGGCTTCGCAGGAATTCTTTCCATTCTGCGTTTAAAGGCCTGTCGGTGATTAATGCGGTGATATTGCCGGCTTCCCAATCACATACTCTGGCAAAATTGGACTTATCGAATTTTGTGTGGTCCATTACCAAATATACATGGCTGGCATTTACGATGGCGGCGTTGTGAAGCTGGGCTTCCTGCTCGCTGCGGTCACTGAGGCCTTTTTCACGGTGAAGGGCGCGGCAGGAAATAAAAACCTTATCCAGATGATAATGAGAAAAAAATTTCACGGCGGCGGGGCCGAAAAGGCCTCCGCTGTCCCTGCTGAGAGCGCCGCCGGTGGCCATGGCGTTGATGCCGGGATATTCCAACAATTTGGCCAGGGCGTTGTAAGAATTGGTCATAACGTTGAGGCTGGCGGTGTTGATATTTTTCAGCTGGTCCAGGATACAGAGAGCTGTGGAAGAGTGGTCAATAAAAATACAGTCTCCAGGCAGGATAAATTCCGCGGCTTTTTGGGCCATCTGCTGTTTGCTTTCCATCGACATGGAGGGGAGGACAGGAAAATCTGCTTCCACATGATCGCGGAGCACGGCGCCGCCATAGACCTTGAGCAGAAAGCCTTCTGATTTTAAGACTTCAAAATCCCGGCGTATGGTTTCCAGAGTTACCTTACATTCCTCTGCCATTTCAGAAACGGTAATACTTTTCTTCTTTAAAAGGATTTCTTTAATTTTGTTTTGCCGCTGGATTGCAAACATATTAAATGAACCTCATTTCTTTTGCGTATTTGTAGGATTTGGAAACAATAATTTAAAATAGAATTGTACCGCCGGTTGGCTGGGCGTGTGTCCTTGTCAACCGACGGTAATATTGTAAAAAATAGCAGGTTCTTATGTTTTAGTATACTTGTTTTTGGAAAGAAAAACAAGACGTAGGATCCCAAAACATACGCAGTATATTAAACTGCTGCCGGCTGACAAGGCGTTTAAACGAGGTGTGGAGAAAATGTACATGGGGAAAGTAACGGAGTCCATAGCAAAATTTATCTTTATCCAGCGGCGTATGCCCTTGTCAACCGCCGGTATGGTTGTTATAATAATTGCTATAGGCACGGACAAAATGAAAGCATGACAGGGGGCGTATTATGGGGATTATTGAAAAAATGAGGCTGGATGGGAAAAAAGGATTTGTAACAGGGGCGGCAAGAGGAATCGGTAAATGTACGGCAAAGGCTTTCGCAGAGGCGGGGGCGGATGTGGCCATCGTGGATGTGGATTATGAAGAGGCCGAAAAAACAGCCGGGGAGCTTGCAAAAAGCACCGGCAGAAAGGTGATCGCCATCAGGACAGACTGCACCGATAAAGAGCAGGTGGATGCAATGGTGGAGCAGGTGGTGAAAGAGCTGGGGGGCCTTGACTTCTGCCACAATAACGCAGGTATCTGTATCAATGTCCCTGCGGAGGAGATGAGTTATGAGCAGTGGTACAAAGTATTAAATGTGAACTTGAATGGCATATTCCTGACAGACATTGCGGCGGGAAAATATATGCTGGCCCACGGCGGCGGTTCCATTATCAACACAGCCTCCATGTCAGCCCATATCGTCAATGTGCCGCAGCCCCAGTGCGCGTACAATGCGTCCAAGGCGGGCGTTGTCCAGCTTACAAAATCGCTGGCTGTTGAGTGGGCAAAGCGCGGTGTGCGGGTAAACAGCATAAGCCCGGGATATATCGGGACAGAACTGACTTTAAATTCCCCGCCCTTGATTCCCCTGATTGATAAATGGAATGAGATGGCGCCTTTGGGCAGGATGGGAAAACCGGAGGAACTGGAGGCAATCTGCGTATACCTGGCAGGGGATACCAGCTCCTTTACCACAGGCTCCGACTTTATCATTGACGGTGCGTTTACCTGTTTCTAAATTTTAGAAACCATAGGAAAATTTCCGGGGCTTGACTTTTCTTTTTTCCATCTTTATAATAATAGCCATATGAAAAAAGGCTGTGAAGGAGACAGTAAGGCGGCAGGAAAGGGCCAGAGACCCGGCGGCGGTGGGAAGCCGGGACGAGTAGGGCCGTACTGAAAATCACTCTGGAGCTGCAGGCTGAAAGACAGGTGTGAAAGCCCGGCGGGAAACTGGGCAGTCTGGTAGGCCGCGCCGGGATCCGCCGTTACAGGGAGCGTGTATGACCGCAGGAGGCGGCGTACGCAGAATGGGTGGTATAGCGAAGATATCAGGCTTCGTCCTTTTCTGGACGAAGCCTGTTTTGCCTTTGAGGTTTTGGATACGGGGAGGTGTGGATTCATGATACTGCCGTCAAATTATACGAAAATTTCGCTTCTTTGCCGGTATCGTGAATATTGAAGCTCTAAAATGTTCTGATTCAGCTACAGTAACCCCACGCAACCGGCTTATGATCCGCCGTCCATGGCGTCATAAGCCTTTTCCAGACGTCCTGTCCGGAAATTGCTGAGTAACTCACAGAACATTAAGAGCTTCTAATATCCCCGCTAATGCACAGTGCGCGAAAATTTGTATAATTTGACGACAGCAAACAAAAACCACCCCGCCTCTATCCAAAGCCTTAAAGACAAAGCAGCTTTTGGAAACATATACATTATTACAGGAGGAACGACATGTACGAGAAAGTATCTACAGATCTGAATTTTGTGGACAGAGAGAAAAAAATCCAACAGTTCTGGAAGGATAATGACATTTTTGAGAAAAGTATTGACGGCAGGAAGAAGGGGGAGACTTACACCTTCTATGACGGGCCGCCCACGGCCAACGGAAAGCCCCATATCGGCCATGTGCTGACCAGGGTAATCAAGGATATGATTCCCCGTTACCGTACCATGAAGGGCTATATGGTGCCCAGGAAGGCCGGTTGGGACACCCATGGGCTCCCGGTGGAGTTGGAAGTGGAGAAAATGCTGGGACTGGACGGTAAGGAGCAGATCGAGGAATATGGCCTGGAGCCTTTTATCGGCCACTGCAAGGAGAGTGTGTGGAAGTATAAGGGCATGTGGGAGGACTTTTCCGGCACAGTCGGTTTCTGGGCCGATATGGACGATCCTTATGTGACATACCATGACGATTTCATTGAATCAGAATGGTGGGCCCTCAAAAAAATCTGGGACAGGGGGCTTCTTTATAAAGGGTTTAAGATCGTGCCTTACTGCCCCCGCTGCGGGACGCCCCTTTCCAGCCATGAGGTGGCCCAGGGCTATCGGGATGTAAAGGAACGCTCGGCTGTGGTCCGCTTTAAGGTGAAGGATGAGGACGCTTATATCCTGGCATGGACCACGACGCCCTGGACACTGCCTTCCAATATTGCCCTTTGTGTACATCCGGATGAGGAATACGCGAAAGTGAAAGCAGCCGACGGCAAGGTCTATTATATGGCTTCCGCTTTGCTGGACACGATTCTAGGGCGGCTGGCGGAAGAAGGAAAGCCGGCCTATGAAGTATTGGCGGTTTATAAAGGAAAGGAACTGGAGTATAAAGAATATGAGCCGCTGTTCGACTGCGCGAAGCAGGTGGCGGATAAACAGAAAAAGAAAGCGTTTTATGTGGTCTGCGACGGCTATGTAACGCTGACTGACGGTACCGGCGTGGTTCACCAGGCTCCGGCCTTCGGCGAGGACGATGCCAGGGTGGGGCGGAAATACGACATGCCCTTTGTGCAGCTTGTGGACGGCAAAGGGAATATGACGGAGGATACGCCTTTTGCGGGAATGTTTGTGAAAGACGCCGACCCGAAGGTGCTTACCTGGCTGGATGAGAAGGGGCTTCTTTACGACGCGCCCAAGTTTGAGCACAGTTATCCCCACTGCTGGCGCTGCGACACGCCGTTGATCTACTACGCCAGGGAGTCCTGGTTTATCAAGATGACTGAGGTGAAGGAAGACCTGATCCGCAATAATAATACCATCAACTGGATTCCAGAGAGCATCGGCAAGGGCCGTTTTGGAGACTGGCTGGAAAATATCCAGGACTGGGGGCTTTCCAGGAACCGTTATTGGGGGACCCCTCTCAATATCTGGGAATGTGAGTGCGGGCATCAACATTCCATCGGAAGCATTGCGGAATTGAAGGAAATGTCCGACAACTGCCCTGACGACATTGAGCTGCACCGCCCTTTTATTGATGCGGTGACCATCACCTGCCCGGAATGTGGAAAACAGATGAAGCGGGTGCCGGAGGTTATTGACTGCTGGTTTGATTCCGGGGCCATGCCCTTTGCCCAGCACCATTATCC
>CAOKOS010000051.1 GCA_948470255.1 uncultured Lachnotalea sp. | reverse complement strand
TGTATGCCCTCACCGGACGGACAAGGCCCTGCTATGTTGGACAAAGCCCCGGCCTTTTGACTGATTTATATTCTCAGGAATGTTTTCTCACCCAAATTGCTGAATATGACTGCCCTCTGGCAATTCTGGGAACCACAGAAGACGCTTTCACGCAGCAGATGATTGGAATTCCTCACAATATCAGGTATTATAAAATTGCTGAATATATTTATCAGAACTATCGTCCTCTTGTAAAAACCGGAGACTTTGTAATCTGGTGTAGAAAAGATCTGCACACCGGATTTACTGCTGCTTTAAATGACGCAGCTTTTCCTGACATGGGATATACCCTTGTCGATTATGGATATGACTCCACTACCCTGTCGCCAGATGAACAGGGCGCCCTACAAGCCTCTTACCAGCCATACCATCAGTTTTCTCTGGATATGATCCCCTATATCTGGGCAAACCGCGATGAATATCTGGCTTCTGAAAACGACGTTCTGGTAAAGCTGGAAAACAGCGGCAATGATTCTTACACTTTTTCCGGTTCTCAGAATGTGATGGGAACAGATGGGAACTACTTGAAATTTGAGTGTTCTAATCCTATGGAAAATAACATTCCTGTAACTGTAACCTTCCAGGACAGCCATAGAGATGGTATCCGGTATGAATATTCCTTCACAGCGGTTCCAGGCTCAAATACGTATATGATTCGGACAAGCCAGGATTACTTCTGGAATGTATTTAATATTGATACCATAGAATTTACCAGTGAAAATGGATTTGAGATCAGCAATTTGGAAATACTGGCAGGGGATTAAGCCCCTGCCAATTTCCTTCCAACCACAAAAACAAAGTTTGTGGTTGCCGTTCCTCCAATATTCAACATGATTCCATTTTGGGGAATACTGCCGTCCGCCCGTTTCACCTGATAACTGCCGGCATTACCGCTCACCTGTTTATACAGATCGAGAAACATCCGGCAGCCACTGGCCCCAACTGGATGTCCGCACCCGATCAGCCCTCCGCTGGGATTTACCGGCCTGTCCCCATAAAAAGAAATACGTCCATCCTCAACTGCCTCAAATTCCTTTCCCGGTTCTGTAATTCCAAATGCAGATATGGCCGCGTATTCAGAGGATGTAAAACAGTCATGTGTCTCAAATACATCCATGTCCTCGGCTCCCAGCCCGGCTCTTTCATATGCATCCAATATGGCCCGCCTGGTCCACGGAAGTAAATACCGGCTGGGAGCAGCATCGGCCATTTTCTTATGAAACAACATTGGCGCATTCCGGTGTCCATATCCCTTGACCACCGGCACACGCTCTTTATTGAGTCCCAGTTCTTCCACCATCTTTTCACTGGCCAGGAAAACCACTGCTGCTCCATCTGTCACCTGGGAGCAGTCGGTTATTCCCAGTTTTCTTCCAATGAGTCCATTGGTCGCTGTCCCTCTGTGGCTTGCCTGTTCATAGCACATAAACCATTTTCTCGTCTGTGCCAGTGGATTTCGTCTGCCATTTTCATAATTAATGACAGCTATTTTGGCCAAGTCGTCCATGTATCTTTGCTCGTCAATTCCATATTTCTGAATCGTTTCCTCAGCCAGCTTTCCAAATAATTTAGGAAATGGAAACTCTACATTTCTCCCTTCTGTTTCATAATAAGCAGCCCGCCCCAATATATCTCCACATGTTTTACCATCCACAGTTTTCATCAGTTCCCATCCCACAACAACCGTCAAATCGTAATCCCCGCTTTTAATTTTTGTGCAGGCAGCATCCAAAGCCACCGACCCGGAAGCGCACGCTGCTTCATATCTGGCTGACGGCACTCCATAAAAAGCCGGGTGCACTTCTGTCAATAAGGCGCCCAGATGTCCCTGCTGGATATAATTTTCCGCAATAAAATTTCCAACATAACAAGCTACCCTGTTCTCTTTATTCAGATTTTCTATATCGGAAAATGTAAGTTTTACATGTCTTAACCCGTCTTCCATGACTTCCTTTAAAAGGGCAATTACATTTTTCCCCTCTTTATTCCAATTTCTTTCAAAGTCGCTCTGTGCGCCTCCCAATACATATACTGTATTCATACCGTCCATTCTCCTGTATTTAACGTTCTGCTTTTATGAATCTGCGGTAATCATATCTTGATTTTTCCACATGATTTATCAGGTTTCCAAACCCGCTTTCTTTCAAAACAGAAGACTCTAATCGTTCTTTACAGAGTTCCTCAAATACTTCTATCCCTCCAAAGGCTTCAATCATGGCCAAAGGCGGGCACCAGTTAAAGCCTGCAGCCATGGCATCATCTGCAGAGTGAACCCCTTCTCCTACAAATTCTACCATTTTCAACCCATAAACAACGTATTTTAAAAGAAGTTCGCAGCAAATTTCCGCTTCCCGTGAATGGTTGGCCGTAAGCCTTTGAAAAGCAACAGCATAATCTCCGACTCTGAGCGCCCCAACCATTTCCTCTGCAAATGGAAACACATATTTCATGATCTCCCTGTAATATCCATGCTGGATATCATACACCAGGTGAAGCTTCATCCCATTATCGTGAACCACTGTTTTATAAAATCCAGCGCCTGATTTCCTCCCAAGATTGCCTTTCTCTATGAGTCTGTTCACAAACTGAGGTACTACAAAAGTACTGTGTGCATAATCCCGTGTATTTTCATACAAATTATCTGTAATAGCCTTATGTACATCCAATCCCACGTAATTTGCTGTAACCAGTGGAGCCATAGCCCTTCCGGTAAACGGCCCTAAAATGGCGTCTATATAATCTATTCCTCCATTATACTGAAACTTTTCCGCCATTCTGATTGCTTCGTTGATAAACTGAAACCCGATTCTGTTGCCCAGAAACGCCGGAGAATCTTTAACTTTCACAACGCTCCTGCCCAATACCGACTTTGCATATTCACACAGCCATAAGAAAAGCTCTGTATTTGCATATTTTGTCGATATCAATTCACAAAGCGTCATTTGATAGGGTGGGTTAAAAAAATGCATCCCGAAAAACCAAGAGCGTTGCCTTTCATCATATAATGCAGAAAGCTTTGTAATGGATAATCCTGAGGTTCCTGAGCAGACAATCCTTCTTATGCCTCCATCAGTCCGCCCCTTTCTCAAAATCTCTGCTATCTTTAGGTGAATATCACATTTAACTTCCCATTTTTCCGCACACGCTTCAAATATTAATTCCGATTCAAAGATGCAGGATTCCAGACTGCTATAATCTCGCGGTATCATTTTCTCCCTGATACATTCAGCCCTCACCGACATAAATGCCTTTTCTTTTGCTTCCTCCGATTTTTTTGTTGTACGGCTGATTAAATAAACCCTGGCGCCCCCGAATGAAGCAAAAATAGCAGCAATATTACGTCCCATCGTTCCGTTTGCCCCTATCACCGTAACTGTTTTAATTGATTTCATCTTTATGTTCTCCTATGATAGCACATTCGGCCTGTCCTGGTCTGCATCTGCTTTATAAAATAGTAACTCTACATTCGGATCAACAGATTTAAAAGCATAATCCAAATTGATATTTTTATGTAAAAAAGGTTCAAAATAATTGGGGATAATGGTTTTCGGATTGCTTTTCCTGTCAATGAACCCAGCTTTTTTTAAAATATCAGGTTGGATTCCCACAGTCACAAAATCAATATATTCATAGTTATGCTGTATCATCAGTTGCCGCAAATCCCATCTTATATTGGGAAGATGATCTATCCGTCCGATACAATCAACGATTCTCAGGCACCTGCTGGTTCCATTTCCACATTCCCTTGCAACGATAATAGAATCAATGTTACCGCCATTCATAATTGCATAAAAAAGATACTGGTAAATGGGATGACGATAGTATCTGTTGATATAGTAATTCTTTGATTTATATACACTTATTTCATGAAAGATTCTGTGGTTCTCTTCCAGTTTCTCATACTCATCCGCAGCTACTTCCTTTATTCCCCACTCTCTGTCTGGTTTTTCCATAGGATCCGGTTTCTGCATGTGGCATGACAAGTTTTCCGTATGTTCCATATTGGGATAATAATACTGTTCAATCTTTCCTGTGGAAAAATTCCAGTGTTTATAGATACTTAACGCAATCTCGCTGATTCCCAAAATAGCAATGGTTTCTATGTCCAGATGCGTCTTCATATAATGATAAAGAGAGACTCCCAATCCTTTTACGTGAATATCATCTCTCGATTTCCAGATACAGGGCCACACCTGTGTACGCTCAATGGAATCATCAAACTGGCTTGTGGGAACAAATCCCAGAATTGAATGAATTTCACCATTTTTCCTGCTTCTGGCCACAACAAAATTGTATCTCTCCTTTTTGGAATCATAATGCTGCCAGTCAAATAATGACCTTGAAAGTACAAAAATGTGATCTTTTTTCCAGTATAGATCAATAAATTCTATTAAATCTTCTACTTCCTCTTTCCCGCAAAAATGAATATCATAAGTAATCCCAAGATTTTCTATGTATTCTTTATGATTCAGTTCAGGCAAAATATCTTTCATACTCATTTCTCCTTATAATTTTCACTTTTCGGCGGGAAGTCATTGCAATCCAGGCGGGGAAGTTCAAAAATTCCGTCAGTTTCCAAGTCCGCAATACCCACTTCTGTCGTTAACCCCAGACAAGCCCCCCTACCTTTGATATAATCAACCACCTCTGAATTATAGCTTCCATATGGATAATTCATGACCCAATGTTTTCTGTCGATAAATTCATCCATCACTTCCAGCCCTCTGGATATATCTTCTTTCATCTGATCCACTGGAAGTTTTCCCAGCCAATAGTGGTCATAACCATGAATTCCCACAAACATGCCATGCCGCTTCAATGTCCGTATCTGTTCCTCCGACATGTATAACTCATATGCCAGCTGTTCCTCCGGCACACCCACGTACCGCTTAAAGAGATCGCTGGAAATCCTGATACGCAAAACTTCCGGCAACACCTGCTGAAGCATCCGTTTTACAAATATGGTCTCCCGGCCATCGAAACGGTTGGCAACGGCATATTTCTCAAACATCTCCTCATTGGATGGATAATCAAATTCCTGTCCGCGATAATAATTCATCCGTTCATATACATCCTTCAAAAGACTTCGGATTTCTCCACTTGCCAGTATGTAATGAATTTTATTCACGTCCAGAAGCTGATGTGCCGTAAATGTTTTTCCCGGGATAAAAAAGGATCCCTGCACCTGATATTCCTCCAGTATTGGAAAAGCAAAGGTATAATTATCAATATATCCGTCGTCAAATGTTAAAAGCGCCGCCTTTTCCGGAAGTTTCCCTCCATATAGGGCCGCTTCAATGACTTGTTCCATGGTAACGATGGAAAACTCCCGCTTCAAAAATTCAATCTGCTGTCGGAAAAGTTTTATATCTAAACCTTTTATCTCCTGGTAACGGCTATGTGCCAAATCCCTTGTATAATGGTACATAGATATATACAGCTTTTTCACTTTTGTACTCTCCTTCCCCTTTAGCTGACCGTCAAAAAACCAAGGTATTTTGACGAAATAGTGTTTGACAAAAAAGAAGAGAAGAAGGTACAATATTTATGGGATTTGGGCTACATACCAGAGAACCTGGGAACCGTCAAAATACCTTCATTTTTTGATATAGCCTTTTTACTATCCCATGTTTTCGCCCATTTTAAAAAAGTATTTCTTGAAACCTTCAATTCCTTGGCCGCTTTAGTAGCAGAAATCGCATCGTATTTCCAGGCCGAATAGATCGCTTCAAACTCCGGGGGCATTGTCTTTTCACGTCTCCCAAGCTTCAACCCTTTCGCCCTGGCTGCAGCAAGCCCCTCTATGGTTCTTGTTCGGCAGTATTCTCTTTCTGTCTGGGCAACATAAGATAAAAGCTGCAGAACCATGTCTGAAATAAAGATCCCCATAAGATTCTGCTGATTTCTTGTATCCAGAAGTGGCATATCTAATACTACGATATCAACCTTTTTTTCTTTTGTAATAATCCTCCACTGAGACAGGATTTCCTCATAATCCCTCCCCAAGCGGTCAATACTTTTTACAACAAGGACGTCTCCTTCCTTCAATCTTTCAATCAACTGCTGGTATCTGGGACGGTCAAAATTTTTTCCCGACTGCTTTTCTATGACCATATTTTTTTCAGGTACGCCAAACTCTACCATAGCCGCCACCTGCCTATCCTCATTTTGACTTTGCGTACTTACTCGCAGATACCCAAAATACCGATTGTTATTTTTCATATTCCGTTTCTCCTTTTCTATAATTAAATTTTCTTTAATTTACCCCATAAAAAAGATTGCGCAAAGCGCAATCGCCGCGCGTGAGCGGGCCTGAAAGGCTAATTTCCTCTCCGCGAACTGCGCATCCCCCGGAGGTTTTTCCTTTATAGGACGTGGTTTCCTATAAAGTAAAAAACAGCTAACCATCTGATATCTCAAAAGGTTAGCTGTTAAAAAACCTGCTCATTTACATAGAATACTAATTTATATTTTCATATCCTGCCTTCAATAAAGCGGCTTCGTATTCCTCCGTTCCATCCAGCATGACGTTCATGCTACTCTTCTCCTGCAGGCACTTTTCAAAACGTTTCCTGTCAAACAATTCATAAAATTTCATTTTTACCACATCTGTCACGTTAGAATCAAAAGAATACTCCAAAACTGCATCAATTCTTTTATGGCTCCTGTCATATTCAGACATATGGTAATTGTCACTCTCAACAAAATAATTCAAAGAATCCGACTGTAGATATTTAGAAGCATCTCCGAAACCATCCATAATGAACCTGGATTCATTTCCATATGCTTTTGCCCCATTTCCGTTTAAGTGATAAAAATGCTTAATATTAATCTTTCCCGGATCTGAATTTAAATAAATAAGATTCCTCATCTCCGCTAATTCTTCATGCTGTTTTAGCTGATACTGAAATCCCAGCTGCCTGTAGTGATCCTCCTGATAAGATAAATAATACAAATTAAAGTGTACAATTCCACATAGAATCATCGCTGTAAACAGACAGTACGCCGCTTTTCTGTGAAAAAGCATCATTCCAACGCTATATATCACCATTGCCGCCCCAAAACCTGCCAGTATTGCATCCCTTCCATCAATGCCGGCTGTGGCCACACTGCCAGACTGACGGATAGTAATATAAGAGAACAAACCTGCTGAAAGAATAATCATTCCCAGGGGCAACATCCATAAAATTTTTTTCATTTCCTCCATTTTTGCTTTTTTATCACAGCTACTTCCATCTTCTTTATTTTCCGGGGAATCTCCAGGAAGAGTAAACAGCTTCCACCAGCTTTTGCAATGAACCGCCATATATAAAATTACTGTCACCATCCCTATCATGATAACCGGCCTTTTTCCTATCTTAAGCCAATTATAAGCAACGGATAGCAGCAGATGCATATCTGCGGGGAAAATGTATTTTAATGCTTTCAGAAGCTTTGGGAATGTCACAATATTATAATTGGCATAAATCCCCCACACTGGGAAAAACTGCGATTTCATAATAAAAAACACAATGGGAAGCACGATATAATCTGCGTAGCGAAAAAAACTTTTTATACTTTTTTCATGCATCAGGATCATCAATAGGACGACTGCGTAAAAACACAGATTCGAGTTTAAAGTGAACGAAAAGAAGAACAGGGCCAAATTACCGACTCTTCTTTTCCAGTTCATTTTATTATCATATAGAAGCCCCGATAACTGGCTGAATCCGCCCATAAAAGCAGCCAGCCCAAGGGCATAAGGAATCGACCCCTGCAAAATACGGATATCATTCACAGGAATCACTGCATAAAGGGCACAAATCCAAAAACACGCTTTTGAATCAGCGCCAATCCATTTTCTTAAGATTTTATACAAAAAAATCATACAGAAATAGAAAGCCAGAAATGTAATCATCCTGCGGCCCGCTTCTGGCAGAAACTTGGTAAAGTTGATTACATAATAAAAAGAAGGCCGTCCCATCTGAGAGGCAAAATTTCTCAATGCCTCCTTTGACTCATTGTAAAGGCTCCAGTCATCCCACCACCTGCCCGTTGTAAAGAGCAACATTCCCTGTGATAAGCAATAAATCACAGATAATGCCAGCCATTCTCTTTTCTTTCCTTCTTCACGAATCATAAATATCATGATACTTGACCTCTTCTGTAATGCCACCCACCATTTTGAAAAAAATTACCATTCCGGTGAAAATTCCTCCCCCACTTGAATAAAAGAACTTTTATTGTTCCAGTTGCAGTGGGAAGACTGATAACATCTTTTACAGGCTGCCTCCATCAAATCATTATGGTTCACAATTCTCCTGTATTCCTGATATTTCCGGTCATTCCACATATCAAAAAAGTCTCTGTTTATATCGTATTTAAAAAATTTTTCAGGTGTGGACATACAGGGCCTTACATATCCGTCTGAACCAACAAAAAAGTCTCTCCATGTGACAAAACAGTCCTTATGGAGATTCACGCCCGCAGGATCTTCGCCCACATAATGAGGCAGTTTCATCTGAATCCCATACTGATCTGCCACTTCCAGGGCTTCTTCAAAAACTTCCCTTACCATGTCTTCACTTCCCCAGAGAGTCTCCTCTAAAAGGCTATTGTCAAAAACTGTAAGATACACTACTTTTACTTCTTCAAGTCCGATATCCGCCGCCAGCCTCACCATATCCGGAAGCTCACGGATATTTGACTTCATGGCACAAAACACAAAATTGATCCACGGATACTTTAATCCCCTTTCACGCTTGATCTTTACGATATCCTTTAGATCTTCCGTTATCTGCTTTATCTTGGAACCCCGCCTGATCCTGTCATTGGTTTCCGGCGTTGCCCCATCAAGGGAAACCGCAAAAACATCAACATTGTAATCAAAGATAGCATCTTTGATCTTCTTCAGATTCATCCCATTGCTACAAAAATATTTGCGGGCGCTATGCCGGTTGATAATTTCAAGCATCTCCGTAAAATGAGGATGGATCGTCGGCTCCCCCCAACCCATAAGCGTCACCTCTTCAATCCTGTCCATCAGCGGCTCCAGACTGCAAAAAACGTCCATATCAAACATAGTTGGCTTAAAATCCGCAGCATTTCTTCCGCACATCACACAATTCAAATTACAGGCATTGGTCAGTTCCAGCACAAGCCTCCTTGGATAAGACTTTAATACCGTAGCCCCGGCTTCAATCTCTGCAAGATTCGCCTGACTGTTTGCCTTCTGCATTTCTGTTAATTCACGTCCTTCAAATAAAAGCTTTGTTTTCGCTCTGAGTATCATTCCAGTCCTCCTTAAATCATCATATGAGCATTTTTGTACCATATCTATATAAAGTATTTCCTGTAAAAATTATGCACCTCAAGAATATTATCAGGACACCCCTTATGCCAGGCTAAGTATCCTGCTTCATTTTCTTTCCGCGTTCCGTTGCTGATTTCCACTCCATCGGGAAGCCTGCATTTATAAACAAATGTAATAAAATGGCTTCTGGTTTTCATACTCTTTACAATAATCGGAACAATTTCGGCCGGGCTGGAGGAACTGATAACTTCACACCCAATTTCACTTATCGCGGTTTTCTGAATCCGCTCCTCAAAAGTTTCCTGAAGCCTGAGAATCCCTCCAGGGACATGCCAGCCCTGTCCATAAAAGATATCGTCTCTCCAGGACAAAAGAATTCTTCCTTCCTGATCCTGAATCAGCAGATCTACATTGACCATGGGCGTAATCTCAGTGGCAAATAAGAATACCTCTTCCGGCAATCCTTCCCTTGGGTCTTTTATATACTGCTTCAGGTTCCCTATTAAATCGTCCAATTTTTCCAGCCTTACCGCCTCCTTATCCCTCTATGGCCTCTTCCCAAAGCAGCCGGATTCCCTCTTCAAATTCAATGGCCGGCTGCCAGCCCACATCACGCTGCAATGCACCGATATCTGCCCACAGCTCCATAACCGGATCCTTTGGATATGGAATCTCGCCAAATCCCAGCTTAGCCCCTGGCGATACGATATCCCTGATCACTTCTATATATTCCCGAAGCGGCCTTCCCTCTCCTTTTCCAACGCAGTAAACATGACTTCCCATGCCCTTCTCCCCCACCAGGAAAAAGGCTCTTCCCGCATCCTCTGCCGCCAGGAAATCCCATATTTGCCCCGATGGCGTAAAGGAACATCTCTCCCCTCTGCGCAGTTTTGCAATCGTGGAACTGATTAAGGAATTTGGACGGTCATACCTTCCATATACACTGAATATCCTCATCCAAATGCAGTCCAGCCCCAATTTTGACGACAAAATCCGGGCCAGCTGTCCTGCTGCCAAATGGATTACGCCGTCTGCGCGCACAGGATTACAGGCCGTTTCTGGAGACAGCTTCCCGGAATGTCCGACGCCATATTCCGATTGGGAACCAGCCCCCACAAATTTCTTACATCCCAAAACAGCTGCTGCACGGACAGCTTCCAGTACCGTCTGAATATTTTCGCATTTTAAACAGATATCTTCATAACCTTCTTCGTAAGTCGCCGTCCTGGGCCAGGCCAGATGATAAAACACTTCACATGAATCTGAAACCAATGCAGGCAGGTTTTTATAATCTTCAACTCCGCATGGAATGATTGCAATACGCGGATCATCCGGAATCCGGCTCCTTTTTTTTGTTCCAGGCCTGATCACCGCATATATTTTCTGTAGAGATACATCCTGCAAAACAGCATTGATCAACGCCACACCTATCATACTGGTGGCCCCAGTAACTACGATTTTTTTCATTCTTTCTATCCGCCTGTCTGTCTCATCACTTCCTGCCAGCCATGACTGCCGGTTGATGTAAAGCCTCTTTTATAACCTCCACCATATAATCAATTCTGTCGTCGTCCATACCAGGATATACGCCGACCCAGAAAGAATCCCTCATGATACGGTCCGTATTCTCCAAAGTTCCCACAATGCGATATCCTTCCCCTTTTTCCCGCATTTCATCAAAGCAGGGGTGTTTCACCAAGTTCCCGGCAAAAAGCCTCCTGGTCTGGATTCCTTTACTTTCAATATATTTGATCATTTCAACGCAGTCCACGCCTTCCCTGACTGTCATTAAAAACCCAAACCAGCTGGGGTCACTGTTCGGCGCCGCCTCCGGCAAAATTATTTTATCCGTCACACATTTAAGACCTTCGCGAAGGCGCTTCCAATTATGTCTTCTGGCAGCAACAAATCCAGGAAGCTTTTTCAGCTGTTCACACCCTATGGCTGCCTGCATATCTGTCATTTTCAGATTATATCCAAAATGGCTGTATACGAATTTATGATCATATCCTTTCGGCAGCTCTCCGTAAGTTCCGTCAAAACGATGCCCGCACATATTATCCTGCCCGGATTCACACATGCAGTCCCTTCCCCAGTCACGGAAAGAGCGGACAAATTTATGCAGCTGAAAATTATTTGTATAGACACAGCCGCCTTCTCCCATTGTCATATGGTGGGGCGGGTAAAAACTGGAGGTGCCGATATCTCCCACAGTCCCCACCGGATATTCTTTTCCCCCGATTGTATAGATCCCCCCCAGGGCATCACAATTATCTTCAATCAGCCAAAGTTTATGTTTATCACAAAAAGATTTGATTGCCCCCAGATCAAAGGGATTTCCCAGCGTATGGGCGATAAAAACCGCCTTTGTTTTTTCCGAATAGGCCTGTTCCAGCATTTGAACGTCAATATTATACTGAGGGATGGTAACATCCAGAAATACAGGAATGGCGCCATGCTGGATAATGGGATTTACAGTGGTGGGGAAAGCAGCCGCCACTGTGATAACCTCGTCCCCACGCCTGATTGCGCGCTCTCCCAATTCCGGCGCTGTAAGAGCCGCAAAGGCCAGTAAATTGGCCGATGATCCGCTGTTTACCAGACTTGTATAACGTACGCCCAGCCATTTTGCAAATTCCTGTTCAAATTCTTTCACAAAACGGCCCGACGTAAGCCAGAAATCAAGTGTTGACTCAGCCAACCGGCACATTTCCTTTTCATCATAAATACGGCCCGCATAAGGTATCCGCTCTCCCGGATGATATGCTTTCTTATCTTCCTTAAAAGTATGATAATACTGCTCCACCAATTCCAAAATATCCTGCCGTGCTTCTTCTTCGTTTTTCCACGTTTTTTTCATTTTAACATCCTCCATAAAACTCCGAAATCTGACGGAAACAGATCTGCCGTTCCCATTCGCCAGCCCTTTGGCTTTTAAAAAACTCCACTACCTGCTCCACGACTTTTTCACAGGATAGTACAGGTTCCCAGTCCAGATATTCCAGGGATTTCCCAATATCCAACCCCAACGTCTCCGATTCGCTTACTTCAAAACGGTCTCCATCTTTATAATCAAGCCCCCGGAAAAAACTGCTGATTTTTTCAAAAACCCATGATACAGCCCTTATTCCGTCTTTTGTCGGCCCTATATTCCACTCGCCGGAATACAGAGCCGGATTCTCGTATAACAGCCGGGCTACGGCCAAATATCCATTCAGTGCATCTAAAACTGCCTGCCACGGCCTGGTCTGGGACGGATTGCGCAGTTCAACAGCCGTCCCTTCTGCCACAGCTTTCAGAATAGAAGGAATAAGCCTGGTCTGAATATGATCCCCACCTGCCAGTACGTTACTTGCCCTGACGACCGCCACCCCTGTCATAGGGTTATTGGCCTGAAAATAAGATTTTCGATAATCTCTGACCATAAATTCCATACAAATCTTGCTGCAGGAATAAGCGTCTTCTCCTCCCAACGCATCTGTCTCCTTGTAGAGCGCCCCGTCGTCTTTATTATCATATACTTTATCTGTGGACACCATCACAATGCTTTTTACGAAACCGCATCTCCTCAAAATTTCTAAAAGATTCGTACTTCCCAAAAGGTTCGTCCCGTATGCTTTAACCGGATCATTGAAACATTCTTTCATAAATCCAAAGGCAGCCAGATGAATCACGATTTCCGGCCGAAATTCCTGAATCGTCTTTTCCAACAGCCGGACGTCCAGTAAATCCCCCGTCACATTACGAATCAGGTCATTTCCCCGTATTTTTTCATACAGGCTGCCCGGTTCCGGTGCAAGGGCATATCCCAATATATCTGCCCCCATATAATTGAGAACCGCCGTCAGCCAGGCGCCTTTGAATCCTGTATGACCTGTTATAAGTACACGTTTTCCTTTATAAAATTTCAGATTATTTAACATTGCGTCCTTCATGAAAAACTCCTGTTGTCTTTATTTTTGAAAAGGTTCCGGTTTGTCTTTCTCCTCTAAAAACGGAGCCAAGTCATCAAACTCGGCGGCCTTCAGGCTTCCATCAGGCATCACTTTAGAAGCGATCCTGGGCGCAAGAGGGCCAAATTGCTCCAACATCACTTCGCAGATAACCGGCCCATCCATCCACAAGACTTCCCTGATTTTTTCCTCTATATCATCTCCATAGGAAATTCTGATACCTGGAATTCCGTATGCTTCGGCCACTTTGCAGTAATCCGGAGTCTGCAGGCCGCTTTCCGGCCCAACCCCTAAAAACCGGTCTTCCATATAATTATGCTGGTTATGGCGGATTAACAGATAGCCATTGTTTTGGTATACAAACAATTTGACCGGAAGATTGTTATAACGCAAGGTTGCAAATTCCTGGACATTCATGGAAACACTGCCGTCCCCCGATAACGCAATCACCGGCCTGCCGTCCGTACAGCACCCAATGGAACCTGCCCAGAATCCCATGCAAGACAACCCTCCTGATATAAAATACTGTTGTCCCCCTTTGATGGACCATACCTGGGAAACCACATTGGAAACACTTCCTGTATCCACGACGACCGCCGCATCTTCAGGAGCCAGATCACTGAGAATTTCCGTAAAATAATAAGAATTCAGTGGATTACAAGTATGATAATCTTCTGCCACAACAGGATATCTTTGTCTAAGCCCCATACAATAGGAGGCCCATTCCCCACAGTCAGAAGACGCTGAATCTAAAAGTTTTTTTACAAACTTATCTCCGTCCATACAGATCTTCCTGTCCACGGGCACATCTGTTTTTTCCAGTTCCTTCTGGTCAATATCAACTTGGATTTTGTATGCATTTACTCCAAATCTGTCTGGATAATAACCGATCGAAGATACAGAAAGCCTACAGCCCAGTATCAAAAGCAAATCTGCCTGCTGGATTGCAAAATGGGCGCCCCTCTGTCCGTAAGCGCCAATCCGCCCTGCAAAAAAGGGACTGTCTGATGTAATACGGTCTATTCCCATCCGCGAAGTCACGACTGGGATATGAAGCTTTTCCACAAGGGCAGATACAGATTCCCTGCTGATCCCACCCCCCGCTACAATCAAAGGCTTCTCAGCCTTTGCCACACGTTCCGAAATTTCCGCTAAATCCTTTTCAGATATACCTCTCTCCTCAAAACTTCCTCTCTCATGGGCCGCTTTGGGACTGACAAAAGAAGGCATATCTTCTGGTATCTGCCTATTCTGGATATCCACCGGGACGTCAATCCACACAGGGCCGCGTCTTCCATCCATGGCTTCAAAATAAGCCCGTTCCATCTGATACCGGATCTCCCCGGGCCCCATAACTGCCGCGAAATATTTCGTAATGGAAGAAACCATCGGCTCCAGATTCAAACTCTGTGTTCCGTGCTGGCGAATGCCTGTTTCCTGTTCATAACGCAGCAGTTTGGAAGATGCCTGTCCTGATATCACAAAAAGAGGGCTGGAATCCACATAGGCTTCCGCCACACCGGTAATGGCATTTGTGGCGCCTGGTCCAATGGTCACTACAGCCACGCCTGGTACGCCACGCATCCTCCCATAAAGATCAGCCGCCATGGCTGCTGCCTGCTCATGATGGGTACAAACCGCATGTAGTTTTTTATTCTTATATAAAGAATCTGTCAACCACATGGAAGAACTGCCCGAAACCATGTAAACAGTCTCCACCCCTTTTTTTTGCAAAAAGTCAAAAATATATTCCGATACTGTCATATTCCCCTTCGCCTTTCTGCCTTATTCCAAAGCCGCCAGATAATCATACAATTCCCTGTCCAGTATAGGCCACTGATCCTGATTTGGTTTACCAAACTCCAATTTGGGTAACACATACGTATCTTCAAAAATTCTGATTTCAATCAATGCCGGAAACTCTCCCGACAGCAGTTCGGAGCACTGTCCTACCTCGTCCGGTGAGTTCAAAACAGTATGAGCCAGGCCATAAGCTTCCGCCACCCTACAAAAATCAGGGGAAGTAAATCCGCCTGACGGATTTGTCTGGTAATAACAGTTATCGAAATACATCTCCTGGAAATGCCGGATCATGCCAAGGGCATTATTATTGATCACAATGATTTTAACTGGTATCTTTTCCCTGGCCAAAAACTGCAATTCCTGGATATTCATCTGAAGTCCGCCGTCACCGCAAATACACAGGGAATGTTTCCCTCCACTGCCATAATAAGCGCCAATGGCGGCAGGCAGAGCATGGCCCATGGCCCCCATACCCCCGGAAAACAACACTTTCTGCCCCTTCTTCACGGAAAAAGACTGGGCGACCCACACCTGGTTCTGTCCCACATCTGTGGTAATCACCGTATCCTCCGGTACAATGCGGCTGATTGCACCAATATATTCATTGGGAATCCTGTCATCGTACCCTACCAGCTTTTCACGGATCTCCCGGCAGACAGAAAGCCAATGGGAATAATCCTTCTCCATATCCAGCCGCGCCATTACCTCCAGGGCATCCTTTGCCAGTATGCAGAACGAATCTTCTTCTTCATGGACTTTGTATTTCAACTCTTCTGCATCAATATCCACCCGGATTATTTTAGCTTCTTTCGCAAAATTCTCCCGGATAGCTCCCACCTGGCGAATATCCATACGTGAACCGACCGCAATGATCAAGTCGCTTTTGGCTGCCACAAAATTGGCTCCCCGCATACCGTAAGCGCCCAGAAAACCATAGTAATAAGGACTGGCAGGCAGCACATCAAAAGCGATCATACTCGTCACATAAGGAAGACCTAAGTTTTCCACGGCTTTCCCTATCAGTTCCCTGGAGCAGGAAGACTTGGCTCCATTTCCTAAAATCAGACAGGGGGACTTGGCCGACAGCAACGATTTTTTCAATTTTTCGGCAAAGGCAGCCCTGCCGCCGGAAGGCTGGCAGACGTCAGGCTCATAGCCCTCCATGGTTTCTGCCTCTATCTGCCCCCGCTGCACATCCATAGGCAGATCCAGAAGCACAGGCCCTTTTCTCCCTTCCATTGCAATATCATATGCTTTTTCCAGATAATACCGGAGATTCTCCGCTTTTTCCACATATGCGCAAAATTTTGTCAAGGGACGCACTATGGAAATAATATCCGACTCCTGGAAAGCTTTCTGCCTCAGCCTCCTGTCCTTCTTCGCCTCATAAGTATTGACATTTCCTGTTAAAAAAATAACGGGTATAGACTCATAAAATGCATGGCCAATCCCGGTAATCAAGTTCGTTGCCCCCGGTCCTCCAGTTGCATAAGCAATGCCTGGATGGCCGGAAGTTTCTGCATAAGCGCAGGCGGCAAAAGCTGCTGCCTGCTCATGGTATACCACATGCGCGGAAATTTCTTTTTCCCTCCTATGAAAAGAATCCATGAGGTTGGTAACAGATCCGCCCGGATAACCAAAGGCATCCGTTATCCCCTTATCAATAAAGAATTGAACAATATAATCAGAAGCTTTCATTTGATTCCTTTCTTTTCTGTCTGCCTTTTACCGTCTGGATTACAGCCCGGTTCTTATTCCGTCCTTACCCATAGTTGCAACCATAACGTCCGGTGAGCATTTCCGGCGGATTTCCTTTACAATTTCATCCACATAAATCGGCCCTAAAATCAAAATCGTTTCCACAGGTTCCTTCTGGTAATGCTCTGCCCCTACGATTGGCACATGGGAACCTGGAGAATAAAACCCTTGTTTAAATTCTGCATTATCTATGATATAAGAAACCTTGTTTCCAATCCCGGCTGTGGAAAGCAAAGTAAATGCAAAATGCCCTGCACACCAGACTGCCAGCCGTTTTCCGTCCACAGTGGCCTTTTGTACAAAATCCCGCGCCTTAACTGCCAATGGTTCCACATCGGACCATATTTCAGCCATGGGATAGGGATCCCGTTTTTTTACAATCGCGTATATATATAATTGTGACACTTCCCCATGTTCCAATACATCAAACCCATTTTTCTGGAGCAGGAAACGCAAGGCGTCTTCACTGTAATACGCAATGTGATCCCGGGTAATATCATAAAAACCGCCGGGTTTAAGTAAATGCTCCAGGCTTGGCACCATAATAAGCCCAACACCGCTTTCCACCAGGTTATTGGAAACACACTGCAGCATGGTATTCGGCTCAATTAACCTGGCCGGGTAGGCAAAGGACAAAAAGGCATCAAAAGGCCCTCCGGGGATTTTCATTTCCGGTGACTCCGTATATCCCTGGCAGACATTGACTCCTTCTTTTTCCCTGGCTATCTTCACAAAATCGGCATTGTGTTCAAGGCCGTATTCCTGAATTCCATATTCCTTCATTTCTTTCAGGGTTTTTAAAAAACCACCCTTTCCAGCCCCCACCTCCAATATCTTTTTCCCTTGGAGATGGTACGTTTCAATCAGATGCCTGTACTGGGCCTGGCGTAAGGAAATTAACGCCTCACACCGCTCTCCCGCACGTGTGGAATCTTTATAATAGGGCACCGGTTCACAATCAAACTGAACCAGCCCGCATCCGCTGCATTGGCACAGATTCAAATCCACAGGGACATCCTGTTCCAGGTTTTCTTTCTGTGGAAGGTTTTGTGATGTCTCAGGCATATTATGGCAAATAAATAATGGCGGCTCAATCAGCCGTGCCCTGCAAACAATACAATAATCTCTCATTTTTTATCCCTCCTGTGGTATTCCAAATATGACTGAAAACCAGGGAGGCTTTCATCCTTCTGTGATATTACAGCATTTCCCTGTAATGCATCCAAAGGCCACTTCACCGCTATGTCCGGATCGTCCCACCGGATTCCGCCATCATATTCCGGATAATATTTCTCATCACACTGGCAGGAAAACATAGAATCTGACAATGCAAGTGTCCCAACTGCACAGCCTTTTGGAACCAGAAGCTCCATTCCGCTTGTTTGATCCAATGTCACTGAAAACCATTTTCCAAATGTAACGCTCTGGCGCCTCAAGTCCACAACTGCCGCCCAGACATTTCCATGAATACACCGGATCAATTTTGCCTGCGGTTTTATTCTTTGAAAATGCAGCCCTCTCAGTACATTCTCACAGCTGGTAATATACATGGTTTCCAGGGGGGTAAAGTCGATTCCCTGCTTCTGAAACATTTCCTGTGAATAGTCTTTGGTCATTCCCCCTCTTTCATCACCCACAGAAAAAGGGGTGATCAAAAACACACCTGAAATTTCTTTTTCCTGAAATTCAAACTGCTGGATCATTCCATGAAATCCTTTCCCTTTAGTCTTCCCATTTTTTCCAGGGAGCATGTCCTGAATCCCACAGCTTTTCCAACAGCGTCTTCTCCTGCTTTGTATCCATGCACTGCCAGAACCCGCGATGAGTATAAGACATCAGCTCTCCTTCTGAGGCCAGTTTTTCCAGAGGGTGCTGCTCAAAAGACACGGAATCCCCGTCAATATAGGAAAAAATCTCCGGGCATAAAACCATATATCCCGCGTTGATGGGTACGCTGTCCAAAGATTTCTTTTCTCGGAAAGAACGGACAGCTCCATCCCCGCCAATATTCAGCACCCCTTTTTGCTCTTCCCGCAATACGGTAGTCAGTGTCGCAATCTTTCCATGCTTCTTATGGAACTCCACTAATTTAGAAATATCCACGTCACAGACACCGTCCCCATATGTCATAAGAAACGTTTCGTCACCGATATACTTCTGAATCCTTTTAATGCGGCCGCCGGTCATCGTGTTCAACCCTGTATCGACTACCGTAACCTTCCATGGCTCGCAGTGCTGGTTATGGACTTCCATCAGGTTCTCCCCCGACGTAAAATCAAAGGTCACATCACTGTTGTGCAAAAAATAATCAGCAAACCATTCTTTTATCATATGCTGTTTATACCCTGCGCAAATAATAAATTCTGTAAAGCCATAATGGGCATATTCTTTCATAATATGCCATAAAATAGGCCTTTCCCCGATCTCTATCATGGGTTTGGGCTTAAATACAGATTCCTCTGAAATCCTTGTCCCATATCCCCCGGCTAATAATACAACCTTCATAATTTTTCCTCTTCCGGTATATGGCCTGACGGCTCCTTTTCAAAGTTAATCCTCTCTTCCTCCACCACCATGGGACGGTTGATCACCCTGGTATTGATACTCATAATATATTCTCCCAAAAGGCCAATAAAAAACAACTGGATCCCTCCCAGAAAGAGCACACTAAGCAATATAGGAATACTTCCCGCATTGAACCGGTCCCAATAGATTAACTTTTGAATTAAACAAATATTTTGTACTTATGTATAAGGCTTGTTTCTTTAAAAATC
>CAOKOS010000050.1 GCA_948470255.1 uncultured Lachnotalea sp. | reverse complement strand
ATCATACTATATTTTATTGCATATTTCAATGCAGGGTAAATAGTCAGAATTGTTTTCGGCTGCTCCCCATCGTCTTACAGTCAAATAAGCCTGCCAACTGATTGCTGATAGGCTTATCAAATAATGTCGCAATTTGAAATTCACAGAATATTAAAATTATCAAAACATATTATTATACAATCCAAATGCATATTTATAGTCCGATTTTCAATGGGTACACAATTCCGAAAAGGGAGTATAATAATTACCCCTAGATTATTCATTTTCAAAAATATATAGCAAAATGAAATTTATCTTTTTCTTCTCCAATAAACATACATCTGTATATCCCTTTATATTTAGAAGATATTAAGTCAAGTGGTAACTCCATATAAGCTTTTTTATAACAATACTTTAAATCTTTCGTATACACTGGTACTTTATTTGTTTCTAAAAATGGAAAATATCTTCTCTTTCGTTCATCTGCTAATGTGTATGCTCCATTCACAGTCCTTGATTGAATTAATTGCAAAAACCCCTGCAAATGGCATTCACACACCATTCACAAGGGTTTCTTCATTCAAAATAACCAGACAAACTTCGCCTTATGCGTTCATCTGCTTCGCCACTTCTTCAGCGAAGTTCTCGCTCTTCTTCTCAAGGCCCTCGCCGGTTTCATAGCGGACAAAGCCCTTGACTGTGATCTTGGCGCCGTTTGCTTTGGCAACCTCTTCCACGTACTTGCCGACAGTCTGTTTTCCGTCCTCAGCCTTTACATATACCTGGTCTACCAGGCAGATCTCCTTCAGCTCCTTGTTGATACGGCCAGTCACCATACCCTCGATCACCTTGGCAGGCTTTTGGGACTCCTTGGGATCGTTCTGGATCTGAGCCATGAGGATTTCCTTCTCATGGGCGATATATTCTTCACTGATCTCACTTCTGTTTGTATACTTGGGGCTAAGGGCTGCGATCTGCATTGCCAGGTTCTTACCCATTTCCTTCACAGCATCGTTTACCACATCGCTCTCGATGTCAACCAGCACACCAATCTTGCCGCCCATGTGGATATAGTCCACGATACAGCCATTGGCTTCCTCAACCTTCGCAAAACGTCTGATTTTCAGGTTTTCACCGATGACGGCAACCTTCTCCACCAGGACTTCCTTTACTGTCTTGGAAGAATCAGCCTTCCATACCTCCTCCAAGAACGCATCCACATCTGCCGCGTCAGAGGCAACCGCCTGAGCCGCCACATCTGCCACATACGCTTGGAAATCCGCATTCTTTGCCACAAAATCCGTCTCAGAATTGACTTCTACGATGGCCGCTTTACTGCCCTCGATGACAGTCTTGACAACGCCTTCAGCCGCGATCCTGCTGGCCTTCTTCTCTGCCTTGGCCTGTCCGTTCTTCCTCAGATACTCTACTGCTTCATCCATATTGCCGTCATTGGCCGCAAGCGCTTTCTTGCAGTCCATCATGCCGGCTCCGGTCATCTCTCTTAATTCTTTTACCATTGCTGCTGTAATTGCTGCCATAATTTATCCAATCCTTTCCTGTTTTAAAGAACCTCTGCAAGATTAAGCTTCTGCTGCTTCTGCCTCTTCGCCATCCTCAGCCTCTGCCGCGCCTTCTGTCACTTCTTCGCCCTGCTTTGCCTCGATGACTGCATCCGCCATCTTGGAAACAATCAGCTTCACAGCGCGGATTGCGTCGTCGTTTCCAGGAATTACATAATCCAGTTCCTCAGGATCACAGTTGGTATCGCAGATACCAATCAGGGTGATGCCCAGGGCGTGTGTTTCCTGTACGCAGATTCTTTCCTTCTTGGGATCAACGATAAACACCGCATCCGGCAGCTTCTTCATATCCTTGATTCCACCCAGGTTCTTTTCCAGTTTCTCCAGCTCTTTCTTAAGGGCAATGACTTCCTTCTTGGGAAGGACTTCAAAGGTTCCGTCTTCCTGCATTTTCTCAATGGCGCGGAGCCTTTGAACCCGGCTTTGGATGGTCTTGAAATTGGTCAGCATACCGCCCAGCCATCTCTGATTTACGTAATACATTCCACAGCGCTCTGCCTCAGTCTGAATGGCATCCTGCGCCTGCTTCTTTGTCCCCACAAAAAGGATGGTGCCGCCGTCAGCAACGATATCCGCCACTGCCTTGTAAGCATCGTCCACCATACCTACAGACTTCTGAAGGTCGATAATATAAATACCATTTCTCTCAGTATAGATATAAGGAGCCATCTTAGGGTTCCATCTTCTCGTCTGATGCCCGAAATGTACGCCTGCTTCCAGCAGCTGTTTCATTGAAATAACACTCATGTTTCTTTCCTCCATTTGGTTTAAACTTCCGCAGATTTCCTTCTTCCCCAGAGACCGGAAACTCCGGCACCGTCTGAAGAATCCACCTACGTGACAATTTTCAGCTCCACTATTTTACCACGCTGAACATGAGAATTCAAGTGGTTTTCTCAAATTTCCGCGTTTTCCCCCGCTTGCTTCCATATTAACTTCCGGCTGCTTTTTTCACCTGATATCTTTCTTCCCATATTTCCAAAAGGCTGCCCATATACCGGCTGCCGTCAGCACAAGGCCCACCGCCAGATATCGGACTTCCATACTGCCATTTACAATGATATAGGAGCTCTCCGTATATCCGAATGGTGTAATATACTTTAAAAACTTTACATTCTCCGTCAGGTTCGCAACTATATTTAAAAAATAAAACAATGCGGCAATGCCCAGCCCGATTCCAAGCCCTCCTCTGTTCAGAAACGCCGAAATCCCAAAACAGACGGCGGCAGTTTCCACCTGCATGATCAGATACGCCAAGAGCAGAATGGCCATTGTTTTCACTTCCGGTGTCTCGCCAACCATAAATGCCGACAGAGCCACCACCACAGCTGAGACTATATTGAGAAGCACGATCTGCACCATCATCGCGCCCAATTTCTGCGCTACGACAGTCTTACGGCTTATGGGATGGGTCAGCAAAAATTCCGCCGTCTGCTCTTTTTCTTCCTTTGCCAGGGACAAAATCCCCAAGAGCGCGGCAAAAAAGGCTCCGCCGAGGCCAAGGACGTTTCCACATTCCACCCCGAAAAACCCCATAAATTCCCCAAAGTTGATTTTATCCATGCCAAAAGCCGCTGAAAAGCTTCCCATTTCAGAAAGCATCCCGCTGATCTCATCCATCTGGCTTTTCATTTCCGGGTAAATCAGGATGCAGATACTCAGCATCCCTGCAATAACCGCTGTCCATATAATAAGGGCGTTTCTCCCCTGTTTCAGCTCATGTCTTAAGATCACCACTTTATTCTGCCTCCTCCCTGTAATAATGCATAAAGATTTCTTCCAAATCAGGCTCTGCAATATTTACATCCGTAAGCGGCAGAAGAGAAAGCGCCGCAAGGAGCTTCTTTGTTTCCCCGCTGTATAAAAAATTCACTGTATCGCCGTGAACCGCCGTATCCCTGATTCCATCAAGGGCAGGAGGCGCCGATATACCTCTGGCCGTCACCCGCTTTGCCTGGGTTTTTCCGAGATCTTCTATACTGCCGGAAACTAAAAGCCTTCCTTCGCGGATCACAGCCGCATGTCTGCAGTGGCGCTGTACCTCCGAAAGGACATGGGAAGAAAGAAAAATCGTAGTTCCTTCTGCGTTGCGTTCTTCCAGTATATCGTAAAATTCTTTCTGCATTAGCGGATCCAGGCCGCTGGTGGGTTCATCCAGCACACAAAGTTTCGGCCTGTGCTGCAGAGCGCATACAATAGAAACTTTTTTGCGGTTCCCGAAAGAAAGTTCGCTTATCTTTTTCTCCGTATCCAGTTCCAGCCGTTCGCAAAGCTTCCGCGCTTCCTCTTTACAGTCCCTGTTTCTTAAGTTTGCAGAAAATGAAATCACTTCCCTTACCTTCAAATTCCGGTAAAAAACAGCTTCCGACGGCATATAGCCAATATCACCAAGGATTTCCTCCTTCTTTTCCCCAATATCCTTTCCAAAAATATCCGCCGTCCCGCCTGTCGGGGAAAGGAGTCCCAATAGTGTGCGGATCATTGTGCTTTTACCCGCTCCATTTGGACCAATGAAGCCAAAAAAGTCTCCTTCCGGCACCACCAGATCAATATCAATAATCCCCCTGGCCTTTCCATAATATTTTGTCAATGCCTCTGTCTTAATAGCATCCATGGGTCTGTCTTCCTTTCGCAAATTTATAAACCGGAGGAATTTTAAAAGGCCTCCGTCAATCGGCGTTAACTATCATTATAGTCCATCCGCCGCTTTTGAGGAAGCCTTTTATTCAACATTCCATTAAAAAGGTTGTTTAATCAATCTTTGAATATAAATCCATCAGCGTTTCATAAATCCTGATAACCCCCGGCAATTTTTTCTGGTAAACGACATGGACTTCCATGTCAGGGGCAAACTTCTCTTCAAGGGCCAGCTTTCCGCTGATTTCCTCAAATCCAGAATATAGTCCCGCCCCCACCCCGGCGATCATGGCGGCCCCCCAGGCCCCCACATGCTGCATATTGGCAGGACGGTTCATGGTAATTCCAAACATATCCGCCAAAATCTGAACCCACAAATCATTTCTGGCTCCGCCTCCGATGATGGCGCTCTCTTTTGCAGGCGCCCCTTTTCTCTGAAAAGTATCAGCCCCCAGCATAAGATCATATCCCACACCTTCCATCGCCGCCCGGATTAGATTTCCCAAATGGTGTTCGGGACGCAGTCCCAGAAAGCTGCCTTTCAAATGGGACGCCTGATAAAATGTATTTCCTTTCAGCATTGCCGGTATAAAATAAACCCCCTCGCTGCCCGCCGGCGCTTTTTCAGCCAGGCCGACAGCTTTCCTGAATTTGTCCTCCCCTTCTCCCAGGGAACCTCCCATGTGCTGCAAGACCCAGTCATAGGACATACACGCAGCATGGGAATGGGCGCTGTTGTGATACTCCCCTCTTCCCACATAAACCACATTTAATTTTGCCTTTTCATCTCCCAGCGGCGCATCTGAATCCACCCCCAGCCACCCGGCCGTCCCCAGATAGCTCACATAAGTCCCTTTTTTCCTCACACCTGCTCCAGTTGCACAGGCAAAATTATCCCAGGTGCCCAAAACCACCGGTGTCCCCGCGCTTAATCCTGTCGCAGCAGCCGCTTCTTCCGTGACGGCTCCCGCCACCTCCGTACAGTCGCACGGTTCCAGCAAAATACTTTTGGGAACCCCGATGGCATCCAGGATCTCGCTGCTATATTCCTTTCTGTGGATATCAAACAAGCAGGAGCCGCTGGCATCCCCATAATCAGTGAATCCGAACTTTCCCGTCAGCTTCAAAATCAGAAATTCCTTTGCCCCAATGATTTTCCATGTTTTCTTCAGGATTTCCGTCTCATGTTTTTTCATGTACAACAATTTGGCCGACGGCCTCATACTTCCCTCAAACGCATTGCCAGTGATGGCGTAATAACGTTCTTTGGGTATCTGCCCCTCGATCTGCGCCGCTTCCTTTACGCTCCGGCTGTCCATCCAGATCACTGCCTTTTCCTTCAGAAGTTCTCCTCCCTTCCCCACCGGCAGGAGGGCGTTTCCCTGGGTTCCAAAGGAAACAGCCGCAATCTGGGAAGCATGGATTTTTGCCTTCTCAATCACCTCTTTTGTGGAAACGCACATGGCCTTCCACCAATCAGAAGGCTTTTGGAAAGCCCCTCCGTCAGAGGAAAAATCCGTCTTATACGTATAATACGACTCCGCTATAAACCTTCCGCCCCGGTCAAAAATACACGCCTTGTCCCCGCTGCTTCCAAAATCGTGCCCCAAAATATATTCCATTTATACCCTCCTTCATTTTTATATGGCCCGATAAGGGCGCCGTCCTGTCCCCAAAAACGGCGCCCTGCTGTCAAACTATTGCCATTAATTTAGATATTCATCCACATTATCTTTGGTGATGGTGAATGTTTTGGAATCAATCAGTTTCGACTGAGGTTCCTCGCCGGCCACAAGGTAATTGTACAGCACCGTAAAGGCGTCTACCACCTGGCCCTGGGGTCCCTGAGACATCACTTCCCACATTTCACCGCTCTTTACATACTGAATATTTTCCGGGATCTCATCATTGGCAAACACATAAATTTCCCCTGTCTTTCCCAACTCCTGGACAGCCCTGGCCGCGCCGTTCGGGCCTCCCCCGGAAACAATAATACCCTTTAGATCAGGATTTGCATTGATCATATCCTTCGCAGCAGCATATACTTTTTCCGCTTGATCCAGGGCTTCAAAGGGTCCGATCATTTCGCAGCCCGGCATCAGGTTTTCCAGATAATCCACAAAATGTTTCCGCTGGAGGTCTTCCTTGGAGCCCAGATAAGACTGGATATATCCGTATTTCGCCGGTTCCCCATTGTTTTTCTCCCCAAGGTATTCCACAAAGGCTTTTGCATGTGTTTCCGCGCACTTTTCACTGTTTGTCATGATACAGGTCAGCTTGTTCATTGGGGTGTCGCTTTCCTCCGCTTCCCCCACAATATTGATTACCGGGATTCCCGCTTCCGCGGCGCGGTTGATTCCCACTTCCGTGCCGGAAAGTAACGGTACGCCTACAATTCCATCATAACCTTTGAGGATACACGCATCAATGGCGTCATTGTATGCCTTCGCCGTGATCTCGTTTCCCATATTGACGTCTTCGATCTCCACATTCATCTCAGAAAACAGCTCCACCGCATCATCATACCCTGAATGAACCAAATTCCAGAACGGGTTATTATTATATCCCAGGAAAGCAAATTTTAAAGTCTTCTCCGGCAGCCTTTCCACCGGGCGAAACTGTGCGTACTCCGGCCACTTTTCAAGAAGCGCGGAAATACCGCTTCCGTCTTCCCCTGCTGCTGCCGCCGTCCCGCTGTCAGCTTTCGTCCCGTCATCCTCTTTTACCGCTTCTGTCCCTTTTGTCTCCGTACCCTTGTCCGCTTTTGTATCCTTTATCTCCCCGTTATTTCCGCATCCGGCCGCAAACATTGCCACTGCCATCAATACCGCCAGCATTTTTAACATACGTTTCTTCATGATTTCTCTCCTTTACCCATTATCATTTTTTAAATTAGATGCATACTCCATGATCAGCTCCTGGCCAAATTCCCGCCTTTCGACTTCCCCGGTGATCTCCCCTTCATGCATGACCAGAATCCTGTCGCACAGTAACATAAGCTCCGGCAGTTCCGAGGAAATCAACACAATAGAAACTCCCCTTTCCACCAGGCTTTTTATGATCCTGTATATCTCCGCTTTCGCTCCCACGTCAATCCCATGGGTCGGTTCGTCCAGAATCAGAAGTTTCGGTATTTCTTTCATGGACAGGAACCTGGCCAGCAGTACCTTCTGCTGGTTCCCTCCGCTCAGATTCCTGATTTTTGTTTTCAAATCAAATGTTTTAATATTAAGTTTTGTCCCCATTTCTTTCGCGGCATTGTTTTCTTTGGCCCTGCCCAACAGCATACCGTTCCTTAAGTTTTTCAGATTGATGATGTTTATATTGTCACTGACGGAGTGTTGTGCAAAAATCCCCTTTTCCCTCCGATCCTCGCTGAGCATCCCAATCCCTGCCGCGATGGAATCCGCAGGGGTCAAGACTTTAAGTTCCTGTCCGAAATAGACCGCCTTTTTCACATCTGTTTTACGAAAGCCGATCAGCGCCTCGAACAGCTCGCTTCTTCCCGCTCCCACCAGCCCGGCAAACCCAAGGATTTCCCCGCGCCTCACTTCAAAGGACACTCCCTTTCCGTACACGGGGACTTTAAGCTCTTCCACCTTCAATATAACTTCTTCTTTTTTCTTCTCCCCTCCCTGGTTCTTAAGTTCTTCCATCTCACTCCCCAGCTGGCGCCCCACCATCAAAGTAATCAGCCGGTTTGTGTCCATCTCCTCCTTTCCATAAGTGCCAACCAACGTCCCGTCCCTCAGCACGGAAATAACGTCAGCAATTTCAAATACTTCCTCCAATTTGTGAGAGATATAGATAACCCCGATCCCCTTTTCCTTAAGCTTCCTGATGATTCTCATTAAAATCTGCACCTCTTTTACAGAAATCGATGCAGTTGGCTCGTCCATGATCACCAGGGCAGGATTAAGGGCAATGGCTTTCGCAATCTCCACCAGCTGTCTTTCCGGGGCGCTTAACCGCTCCACCTTCTTTCGCGGATCCATATTACCCATTTCCAGCAGTTCCAATATTTCCCTTGTCTCCTGATACATTTTTTTATTGTCCAAAAATCCAAAACGGTTCTTTTTCAGAGAACTCAAAAAAATATTTTCCATCACGCTTAAGGTATCCAATAAGGAACCTTCCTGATGAATCATAAAAACCCCGTTTTTCTGGGCAGTCCCCGGCTCGCCCACGACAATTTCCTCCCCGGAAAAATAAATTTTTCCTTCTGTAGGCTGTATATTGCCAAAAATCACATTCATCATGGTGCTTTTTCCGGCGCCATTTTCCCCCACCAGGGCATGAACCTCACCCCTTCGGAATGTGAGGCTGATATCCGTAAGGGCCCTGACACCGGAAAAGGACTTGGAAATGTGTTCCAGTCTCAGCATCTCTTTTTCCATATCCTGCCTCCATTCATTATTTCGCCCGGAATCTGTCAATTCCCACTGCCAGGATAATGATGACCCCAATGGCCACCTGCTGCCAATAGGCCGAAATATTCAACAACACAAATGCATTCCTCATGGTGCCGATGATCACTGCGCCAAAAAGAACCCCAACGATACTTCCGGCCCCTCCGGACATGGACACTCCGCCAATGGTGCTGGAGGCAACCGTATCCAGGGCCAGCGTCTTCCCCGAAACAGAATCCGCCGTCCAGAGGTTTCCCGCATTGATAATCCCCGCGAAGGCTGCCAGGGCTCCCATGACGACATAAGCCCCCATCTGGATCCTGTCCACCCGTATCCCTGACATCCGCGCCGATTTATCGTTACACCCCACCGCAAAGAACCGCCGCCCCGTAACTGTCTTCTTTGTAAACACCTGGAAAAATACAATCAGGAACAACATGATAAATACAGAAATCGGGACAATCCCCAGCTTCCCGCTGCCCAGCACAGAAACAGAATTGGTATAACTAATGGGCATCCCGTCACTGATGAGATAACAGCATCCCCGCAGGATATAATCCATGCCCAGGGTGACAATAAATGCGACAATCTGAAGGCGGATAGCCAGAAAACCGATCAAATATCCTACCACACATCCAAGCGCCACCGCCAGGAGCGCCGCCAGCCATGGATTTATCCCCTGTTTCGCCAGAAAAGCTGCCGCCACTCCGCCCAGAGCCATGGTGGAACCGGCAGACAGGTCAATGTTCCCAGTGATGATAATAAGGGCCTGTCCGATGGCCACAATGGCCGTAACAGATACCTGCTGGAGGATATTGACGAAATTCTGCACCGTGAAGAAGACGTCCGACAAGAATGAAAGTATCACGCACATGATCACAAACGCCGCGATGACACTGGCTTCCGGTATTTCCCTGATTTTACCTATGATTTGTTTTCCCTTCATCTACTTCCTCCAGATTCCTCCCTTGTATTCCATATAATCGGCCACCTTTGTATCGTAATCAAACTGGATATCTTCCCCGATTCCAGACATCCTCCTCCAGGAACTCAAGTGGAAATATGAAGCCCCCGCCTCCACCATTTTTTCAGCCGTTTCCCTGGAGCGGCACCTTCCTGCCACTTCGATCTCGATTTCCGGGTAATGGGTATGTACATATTGGATATGCTCCACCTTCATTTCCCCAAAACGTCCGCCCGGATTGGTTTTAATCACTTTTACCCCCGCCCTCACGAACGTGTCCATGATCTTATCAATATTTTCCAGGGAATTCCGAATCAGCCATGCAATGGCCGCAATGCGGAGCCTTCCGTCCGCGTAATCAACCACCGCCTTCAAATCCCGGTACATGGTTTCAATATCATTGCTCCAGAAAGCATGGATATTCACTCCCAAATCCACCTCATCAATCCCGTTTTCAATGGCATACTCCGCCAGTTTCAGCTTGATTTCTGTCGTGTACCCGCCATAGGGATATCCCAGGACCATTCCCGTCCTTGTATATCCGTTTCCATACTGCTTTTCAATCTCTTTCAGCATGGGAACCTGATCTGCCTCCACAACGATGGAGCGGACGCCGTACCTGTATCCGTCGGTCAACTCTTTCCTCACCTGTTCTTCTTTATAAAAAGAACCAAACGGAGACAATACACATCTGGAAATCATTTCTTTGTCATACATGGCTCATCCCCCCTCCAATGGAATTCCTCCAAAAGCTTTACTGCTTTTACGCTCCCAATCAAATCCGCTCCGGCTTCCAGGATTTCCTTCGCCAAATCCCAGTCATCAATGAATCCCTGGGCCATGATTTTCGCCCGTTCCCCCACTGCTTTTCTAACCAGCCTCACATCCCGCGCCTCTGCCCGGACCGGCACTTCCCGCCCGCTCTCCTTATCCAGCTTATAATAAAGCCCCGTGGAGGTAATCACCGTATCAATGCCTCTCCCGACGGCCCGTTCGCACAATTTTGTGATTTCTTCGTCCGTCAGATATTCCGTTTCCAGAAAAATACGCAGCTCTGACTCTCCTGCCGCCTCTCTCAAAATCTGCAATTCACGGTCAACCAAATCCCATTTCCCGTCTTTCACATTCCTGTTGGTAAAACACACATTAAAAATGTCGGCTCCCCGTTTTTTCGCATCCAAAATCTCCATCTTCTTAATCTCCGGCGGGAATCCCCCATGGGGATAATCAATCAGTACCGCTATCTTTACATTGCTGCCCCCCAGTATTTTTCTACATTCTTCCACCATCACCGGAAACACCTGCACAGAGGCAAAGCCATGGTAAAGCGCCTCATAGCAGGCATTGCTGACGTCCGTATCGTGGACGTCCATATCGAAAACCCGGTTTTCCAATTTAGAAGCAACTGTTTTTCTGTCCATCCCCTTTAACCTCCCCGCTTTTTAATTTGCACCGCATATTGCCCCCGTTCCCATGGGGCGTCCTGCTTCTTGTTCTCTTCCCCTGCGCTCCGCCTCTTCAATGACCGTTACCGCGGATCGCACCCCAATTCCAAAACGGTCACAGCCTGCCTCCGCCATCTCAAGCATGGTATCCAGGTCGCGTATCCCTCCTGCCGCCTTAATCTTCGCGGCATCTCCTATGGTTTCCCTGATGAGTCGTATAGTTTCTATGGTGGTCGGCCTGGGCCCCCATCCCGTACCCGTCTTCACAAAAGCGGCCCCGGCTTTCACAGCAAGTTCGCTGGCCCTTCTGATTTCATCATCGCTTAAGTAGCAGATTTCAATAATCGTCTTCACCGGTATATGCCCTGCCGCTTCAACAACTGCCCGGATATCGTCTTCGACCACCTGGCATTTTCCTGCTTTTAATGCACTGACATTGATGACCATATCAAGTTCTTTACACCCCATAGACAGCATTTCTTTTGCTGTTGCCATTTTAATGAATGTTGTATCCGCGCCCGATGGAAATCCCACGACTCCCGTCACCACAATATCGTCCATGCCGGCCAACTGTTCAATGGTATAGCTGGTGGCCCATGGCATAGGGCTGGCGCAGATGCAGTGATACTTTTTCACAATCTCAATCATCTGATTAATCTCCTGGAAATCCACATCTGTCCGCACAGCGCTGACATCCATGACTCTTCCAATCCGTTTTAAATCAATTTTTCCCACCTTTTCCTCCTTATCATAATTATGTTTATCCTTATATGCTTAAAGATAATTATCTTTAGTCCCCATCACTGTAACATATATTTATTTAAATGTAAATAGTCTTTTCATCTTTTGTATAAAATGTATAAATCTCTTGCTTTTTTCCACTTTTTATGTCATTATGTATTTGTTGTATTTACTACACTTGATGATGTTTTTCGTTTTCCTGCCGCCAAATTTATCACAACAAAAAAACACCGGACTTCCGGTGTCAAACAGAGGTATAAAATGAAAAAAACCGCTTCTTATCAAATTGTATATCAGGAATTAAAGTCAAAAATCAAAGACGGGATTTATCCTGTCGGAACGCTCCTCCCCACAGAATCCGAACTGGAATCCATGTTCCAGGTCAGCAGGACCACTGTGAGAAAAGCTGTCAATATGCTGACCCTGGAGCATTATCTGGAAGTAAAGCAGGGCTATGGAACCACCATCCTCAATCCCTCCACGTCCCAGAAGCTCAACTGTATCACTTCCATCAGCGAAACTCTGGCCGCAAAAGGTTATCATGTTTCCACAAAGGGGATCTCTCTGGAACGTATTCCCGCCCCGGAAAAAGTCGCCCGGATTTTTCACATCAAAACAGGAGAACTGATTTATCACTTGCAGCGGGTACAATACACGGACGATTCCCCCATCGCCCTGATCTCCAACTACCTGAAGTTGAGTGAATTCCCGGATTTGGAAAAACATCTCCCTCTGGAAAAAGGCCTTTACCACCTTTTAGAAACAGAATACTATACGGTATTCAAGGAGGCAGATGAACAGATTTCTGCTATCTGCGCCAATTTTACAGAATCCCAAATCCTCCAGGTTCCCCTTAATTCCCCGCTTTTATGCAGTAAGCGTATCACTTATTCGGAAAACGGGGCTTTTGAGTATGTCATCAGCAAATTAATTGCTGATAAATACGAATATTCCATTCATTTGGAAGGGCGCATTTAAAGGAAAAGGCACTATGCCGTCAGCAACACAGCCAATACAAATAATCATATGTCGATTGACAAGAGCATACACGGCCGGTTGAGGATGAATCTCGCCCTTTTCCAGCCCCCTGGCCCCAGCTGCAGTGATTTAGCGGCTATGCCGGGCGGGCGGCATAGGCATACAACGGCTTTTGTCTCGCCCGTCCCCAATCAGCTTCTCAACCATCTTAAACCCTGTCTGCAACCTCTTTCCCCTGTTCCCTCTGACCGCCAAGTCCTGAAAAAATGGCCCCTTCCGGACAGGCAGATTTGCATTTCCCGCAGCGGATACATTCCGGGCTGTTTATGTTCTTCGTCACTTCCACCGCCATGGGGCAAGTACGCTCACATTTTTTGCAGCCAATACATTTCGATTCGTCCAAATGCATCTGGTAAAAGCTGAAGCGGTTAAATACAGCATAAAAAGCCCCCAGAGGACAGAGATACCGGCAAAAAGGGCGGTTAATAAACATGGAAGAGATCACAATGGCCGCAAGCACAAGGACTTTCCAGTTAAACAGAAAACCAGCCAGTTTCCGCAGCTGCGGATTTGCAATCATCTGGGGAATCCCGCCTCCCAGGGTGCCGGCGGGACAGATATATTTACAGAAGTAAGGCGGATTGACGCCGCCTTTCGTCACCGCAAAGATGGGAAGCAAAACTACCAGAACCAGCAAAACCACATATTTTAGATACCTGGCCGGACGGTCTATTTTCCCCGGCACTTTATACTTTGGAACGGGAATCTTATGCAGCAGATCCTGTACCAGGCCAAAAGGGCATAAAAAGCCGCAGACCAGCCGGCCAAGGACAATGCCGAAAAGCATAAGGCTGCCCAGGACATAAAAAGGAAAATGGCTTCGCCCGGCCAGTACCGTCTGTAAAGAACCGACGGGACACGCCCCCAGGGCTCCCGGGCAGGAATAGCAGTTGAGGACCGGGACGCAAAAAGCCTTGCTTTTTCCTGTGAATATCTTCCCTTTTGCAAACCCAACTACATAACCATTGAACAAAGCGGCAGACGCAAGCTGCACAATCCTCTGAAAGGAAATTTCCCTCTTTCCCCGGGGATCTCCGGTTTTCCTCCCATGTCTTACCCGATCCCGATACATTCCAGACATATCCTCACCGCTTTCTGCAGAACTTCCAAATGCTCCTGTTTCACAAGGCCGATTCCAATGAATAGTAAAGAAAGGGCGAAAACCACAAATGGAACCATCTTTCGTTTTCCGTTTATTTTACTCTTCTCCATTGCCGATCTCCGTTTTTCCTGTGGATCTCAACGCTTCATTGATTGCTCCCGTAAAAACCTCTTCCAAGTTTTTCTGGCCGCCAATAATGGCGTCCCCAACGAGATTCCCGTCTTGGTCAACAACGATTGTCGTCGGCATATAGATAATCTCTCCGACGATATCCAGCAGGTCGCCGTCGGCGCTGATTAATGTCGCACCCTCGAATCCGGCTTCCGTAAGTATCTCCGCTGCTGACTCTGCCCCCCGCCTGCCGTCCAGGCAGACTGTGATAATCTGTACATTATCCGGCAGGCTCTTTTCCAGCTCTGCAATATCCGGCATCTCACTGACACACGGCGAGCAGGAAACCGACCAGAAATTGATCAGCGTCGCGTCTTTTTCGCTGATATCCTCCTGGGTGAAGGTCTTGCCGTCCAATGTTTCCGCCTGAAAACTCTTTAGCGCCGGCTGGCCTGCCTGCTCCTGGGAACCGGCCTGGTTCTGCGAACCTGTCTCCTCCTGACTTATCTCCGTCTGCCCCGTCTCCAGGTTTTCAGAAAGCGTCTTTTCTTTCCCGCAGCCCGCCGCCAACACCCCCAGCGTAAGCGCTACGCCCAAAAATATCCCGGCCAAAATCCTGTTTTTCATAAAATCCCCTCTTTCCTGATATCGCACCGTAAAAACAATGCACTAAAATAATCGCCTGTTTTATTATAGCAGACCTTATAAAAATTTCCCACATAAATACACTGAAAATTTATGACAGCATATACATTCTTCAGAAATCCGGCACACAAAATTCCCCCAGAATCTATACGTCCAAAAATGACGCCGGGTTCTAAGCCCGGCGCCTGGAATAAATACTGCTTATGTCTCTTCTTTTACTTTTTCTTTTTCTTTTTTCCTGGACATTACTACCACAACGGTCTGGGCAGCAGCGATGATTGCCATCAGAATCGTATATCGGTCTATAAAGGCCGTCGGAAGTGAAATATCTTCTGTCAGGCAGAATGCAATAACAGAAATCACAGCAACAGGAAGACTGATAATGCGCATAATTCCTCTCTTCTTTAACTTTCTTCCTTCCTCCTCTTCTTTTGACGATTTCTTTGTTTGGACAAAATATCCGATCAAAAGCATCAGGGATTCAAACACTGCCAGATTCATTAATGCGAAGTTGACCAATGCCCAACTGCCTCCGAGACCAGATGCAAGAGGGACTGCTTCATCCTCAAAGTCCTGTGTCAAAGGTTCCTGCCCTGACTCCTCCTGGGGTTCTCCATCTGTAAGCGGAACCTCATTTTCCGGAATCACTGCGGTCTGTCCTTCTGGAACGGCTGTGGTCTGCTGCTCCGGGATTTGTGCCAAGGGAACCGGCGTAAGCGCTCTCCCTGGTGTTCCCGGAATCGGTGTCCCGCCTCCAGGTGTCCCTTCTCCTGGAATATCAGGATCAGGCTGCGTCGGATTAGCCGGGCTTCCCGGCTCTACAGGAACCGTAGGGTCTGTGGGGTCTGTGGGGTCTGTGGGGTCTGTAGGCCCTGTGGAATCTGTAGGCCCCGTGGGGTTCGTAGGCTCTGTGGGAGCCGTAGGAACTGTGGGATTCGTAGGCTCTGTGGAATCTGTAGGCTCCGTAGGGTTCGTAGGCTCTGTAGGATTCGTAGGAACTGTGGGATCCGTAGGCTCTGTGGGGTTCGTAGGCTCCGTAGGGTTCGTAGGCTCTGTAGGGTTCGTAGGCTCTGTGGGGTTCGTAGGCTCTGTGGGATTCGTAGGAACATCCTTTTTCTTATATGTATTATTGATAATAGCCGTATTGTCAGCATCTTTCACCCTATACTTAAGACCTTCAGCTGTCAGGTCATATCCTGTAACCTCTGCGCCGTACTCAGTAAAGATAATATCGGCCCCTACCGGCTGTTCTCCCATAATAAATGTATATTTGCCGTCCTCCAGCTCAGGAGTTCCCAGCTGTCCCTTCTCGATCACGATTCCATTACTATTTATCACTTCATAACCCAGCTTAAAATTCTTTGGAATCGGAGCTTCTTTTCCTTCATAGATGTCAAAGTCGAAATTTTTAATCACTTTGACAGTCCTGGATTCTTCATAGTCATTATAATAATAGTCCGTACCCCCTAAGCCTTGACCCCCATATATGAGCCGGCTGCTGCTCCACACACCTTGTTCATCCTTTCTAAAAGATGACGATGTATGTTTATATCCAGCCACAGATACATTATATTCTTTAAGGGTCAGAGTGCTTACGCTTCCGCCTTTGGTAATATCAGGCACTTTTATCTTAAGTTTCCAGGTAAGAGTAGGGTTTCCTCCTGACATTCCAAGTACGGCGTCCTGCCGATACAGGATACCGGATTTCGCCTCAAAATTCTCATCCGGATTTGTTATTCCATATGTCATGTAGAAACCATCTGGAATCTGGTCTTTTGTAATCCCGCAGAATACCTTCACGATTGAGGCATTATAATCCACCAGATTGCTTTCCTGATTCTTTTTGTAAGTAAATATAATCGTATGGTTTTTTTCCGGCATTTTTCCTGTAATCTGTCCAGCTCCTGTCAAAGTATATCCGGGGATGTCGGGAGCAGTTTCCGTATACTGGGAACCGGCTTCATATGTCTTAAAATTTGACGTCTTGATCTCTTTCCCATTTTCGTCCGTATATTTGATTGTTAAAGTATACTCAGCTACTCTGTAAACCAGACAAATCGTCTTATCCATGCTTGTCTGCAAGGTTCCAAAGGGCCACGCAGCGACTGAAATTTCCGTGCCGGGCGTTCCGGGGCTTTGCCTCGTGTATCCGATGGAACCCGCCGGCCCGCACGCCTTTATGGCTGAATATGGAAACCCGTGAGTAGCGTTATACGAATGAGAGTTCCAATTATCACAGGGGAGGGTTGTTTTCTTTGGCCATACATATGATTTTTGTTTATTATTTTTATCTACCGTAATCTGTCCCACATACAGTGTACTGGAGCCATTGCACATCTTCCCTGCCGCTGCCTCCTCCACACCTCCGGTCATGCTATTCCCAGCTTCTATCAAAGCTGCCAGCGCCTCTTCCACACCTTCGTAATCTTCCAGATTTGCATTTTGCACTACTTCGTATGCATCCATTGCCGCCTGTCCCCGGGCGTTAAATTCTTCTGCATTTTCTTCTGTCAGTCCTCCGAGAGCTTTCAGGCTTTGAACCGCATCTAAAAATACCCTGACTTCTTCTGGAATTTCTGCCGGAGCTGTCTCCGGGATATCTGCTAAAACTTCCACCTGGACATTCTCGGAATTTAAAAGATTTTTTTCCTGAAATATTTCTTCCTGGCTTCCTTCCGCCGCAAGAATAGAGGCATTGGCCATCCCGGCCAGAAGTCCTGCAACCAGTAGTACAGATAAAAATTTCACCCGGAAACATTTTTTCTTTTTTGTCCTCATTCTTCACATCCTCCTTTCAAAAATTTTCTTCCTATTTTATTTTTATGTTTTTCGCCTCTCCTACTCACCTCCGTTATTCTGCCAGAATTTCATCCAACAGCTGCAAAAGCTCCATAGCGCTGTGAAATACGACTTCCTGGTTTTCATTTTGCCAAACCATTCTTCCCTGCCATGTGTAATGTTCCCGAAAAAGGATTTGTATCCGAAATACGGCAGCTCCGTCTTCATTTCCACCCTCAGAAGAGATCAAAGGCAGCGGCCGGTTTGGGCAGCTTTCCAAGTCCATCAGACTGTTCAAAATCAAAATCAGCTGTGATAAACTCTGAATCCCTTCTTTTTTTTGAAGTCTGGGGTGACGTAAGCTTCCTCTCATAATTCCATTGTTATAAGATTCCACCGTAATTACCGCTTCCCTTCTGTGACATGGAATCATCCTTCCCTGCAATGCCACATTGCCGCCTCCTTCCCTCATAGAACCTGACAGTTGTTTTCCCCTTCCGATGCCAGGGTTTATACCTTTATTATAAATATCCTCCGTTACCAATCTGTTATTTTTCGCAAAAACCAGTCCATGATTTTCATACTTTCTCTGGACTCAGGGCTGCAATATGATAAATAAGGCTGGCCTTGGAGCGGCGATAAGTTTTGCGGAACGAATACTCAAGCCTCCCCAATACCAGTCTGGCCTCCCCGATACCGGCTCCGGTCAACATCAGGATATAAGATCCCGCCTCCAACCTGGCCACCGGATCTCCACCTCTTAAACCTTCCAGTAAAATGTGTTCCAAGCGTCTTGCATCAGTGACTGGAACAGCTTCCCTCCCGATACTGATAATGGCGATGCTTGAATCCTGCCCTGAACGAGCCATATGCCGTTTTTCCAGGGCAACAATACTCTGAAAAATTTCAAACGTACAAAAAAAAGCCTGCTGCCCCGGATTTCCTTCACGTACCAACTTAAAAATATCCTGAATCCCCATGGCCTTCTTTCGTAGCCCTGATGCCAGAATATAAATCTGTTCAACACGTTCGGTGGGTGAAATTTCAAGTTCCCGTAAAATCCTGTCCCGAAAAATTTCATATTTTTCGATGGCCTGCTCCGGTTGCCCCATGGCAATCAATGCCCGCATTTGATACACGACAAAATCTTCCATGGCAAAATCGACTCTTACGGCCTGCTCACAAATGCCAATCATCTCCATCCACAGCTCTTTTTTCTCCAACAAAGGTAATACTTCCCTGCAGACATCCAGATAAAGCGTCCTGTAATACTGCCGTAGCGTTATAGCCCACTCGCTGTCATTGGAAGACAGAAAATCGCCTTTATACAAAGAGACTGCTTTCAAAAGCAATTCCAGATATTCTTCCCCTGTTTTTTTCCGGGCCTCCATACAGGCTGCTTCAAACTCCTCTGTATCTAATCTGAAGCAAATATCAGGATTCCATATATAACATCCGGGAAGCGTCAGCAATAGATCATTCTCTCCCGGAAACATCTGTTTTAAAAGATTCCGGACTTTGAAAAGCATTGTCCGAAGCGCTTCCGCCGGGTCGCTGCTACTCCCTTCCGTCCAGAACTGCTCCATCAATTCTTCTGAAGAAATATTCCGCCTGTGATGTACAATCAAGTATTGCAAAAAAGACAGCGCCTTTTTTCCGGCCCTGCCTGGCATTATTCCGCTTTCCATCTCCGTGCTTCCTGTATCCTGGCAGGAAAACGAGCCGAGCAGTTCAAAATATATGGCCATCTTTCCTTCCATCCCCCCGTAAATCTCCTTTCAGCCCATGTTTTCTTCTTCGGCATGCAGCGCGCTGTCCATCAATTTTACCAGTTCCAGCACACTTCTAAAACGCTCCTTTCTTTGCTGTTCCACCCAGGTGACTTCTCCCTGCCAGCTGGAATTCTGCCGATGCGTGACACGGACAACAAAAGTAGCTTTTTCTCCTCTTTGTTCTGTCACTTGATTAAAAGTTTCCACTTTCTGAATCTCCTTTCTATCGTTTTCCAGCCATTCCCAACGCTCTTTTTGCTGCTTCTTCCTATCCCTTGAGTTTCTGCCATTCTTCCTGAAATTTCGATATCGTGTTGACGCCTGTGGAAACTGTAGGTCGTCATAAAGCTGTTCCATAGCTTCAAATGCTCTAAACAGAGAAGAAAAAGAACCTGCATTTTTCCTGTACTGATGGTACAGCCTCCCGTATTGCCCTTCTGCAATACAGGAATCAACACAGAGGTTTACAATATTGGGGCTGTATAAAATTAATCGTTCCATATTTTTTATCCATCCTTTTTCAGAAAACCCGCCAAACATTCATTCAGAAAAATGACGCAAAGAACCATAATCTGCGACA
>CAOKOS010000049.1 GCA_948470255.1 uncultured Lachnotalea sp. | reverse complement strand
AAATAGAGACTTTTTTATAGACTCCCATTGGGTTTCATATCATGATGCAGATAGTTGGACAATCCAAAAAATGGATGATGGTAGTTATTTGGTTTTGGCAACAGAAGGAAACATTTCTGATCTATGGGATGCTTTCTACGAAAAAATAAGCGATTCCGTCAATTAAGAATTAAAAGCGGCAGCAGGACAAAGTAAAAAGAGGACGGACATTTTTTGTCCATCCTCTTTTTACTAAAAGATCTTGTGTTTACAGCCATGCCCGCTCAAAAGCCTCCGGCTTGTAGCTTAGCCAAAGTATCTCTCTAACAGGCCTTTGGAGGCTTTTCCGTGTCTATTATTCCTCCAGCGACATCCCATGTCCTTTCCCATGTCCATGGCCCTTTTCCCCGTTATGGTGTTCACAGCCTTGGTTACTGCCCGCCTCCATAGGGTTTTCTTCTTCAGGAGACTGGATGCCAAGACAGTCATAAATCTCCTTCATGGTCATCCCTCCAACCTCTTCAGCTGTGATATCAGGATACAGTTTCTGCAGTTCCAAAAATGCCCTGTACTTCCCATAAGAAAGCCCCATTTCATGGGCTTCAGACACTTCTTCCGAATGTGTAAAATAACAATGGGTGTTTTCCTGCCCTGCCGTACAGGATTCAATATTAGAATACATCCTCGCACACTGAGCCCCATCCGGCCCTATGACAGAGATCGTCAGCGTTTCATTATCCGATAACAGCCCACTGATTTTTTCACTTTCCAGTATCCGGTGAATGGCTTCCGTATAATCTATATATTTTACGGATAAGGAATCCGCCAATTCTCTTCCCTCATCATTGCGGCCACGCACCGCAACTACCTGGTCAAACCGGTTAACGCCCAGTTCGAGAGATGGATTGACATCTATACTGATCTCTGCTGTGGGGACGAAATAAAGCCAGCAGCCACTTGCCAGCACAAATATCAGACACACAGCAGCAGAAATAAGAATCCGGTAATTTTGAATCTTCTGCCTTGTATATCCACGCGTTCTTTGCGCAAGGAAATCTCTGGTTTTGTCTTTCAACTCTTCTTCGGCGTGAATCTTATCAAAGGTTTTTTTCATTCTGTCAATCATATTCATCACCTCCCAGCTTTTCCCTGAGCATTTGCCTGGAACGGGTTAGAAGCGTATAAACTGTATTTACATTTTTGCCAAGGATTCGGCTGATTTCCGGTGCCGTATAGTCTTCATAGTAATGCAGATATACAACATCTCTGTATTTTTGTGGAAGGGACAGTACAGCCTCTAAAACTTCTCTGTGATCCGGCGGCAGAAATGCAGGCTGTTCCATGATTTCATCCAGAGGCACCATATGGCTCCGAAAAAAACTCTTGAGTAAGTCTTTGCAAGCGTTAATAGTAACACGGATGAGCCAGGCTTTCTCATGTTCTTCATTTTCAAAAGAAATAGAACTAAGGACATACTTCAAAAACACGGTTTGAAATATGTCCTCAGTATCGGCGTAGTTTTTTAGATGTACCATACAGAGCCGCCGAATGGTATCTGAATACCGTTCAATGGCCCTGTTTACTTCCTGCTCACTCCGCATTGATTCCCCATCCGTTATCTGCAGTGTCTCCCCCGGCCGCCATTTCCCTGGCCTCTGCCACAGTGATGGCCTCCTCTGCCAGTACCATTCGTGTAAGCGCCGTCGTAATCTGTATTCACAGCATCAGAACCACTGTCGGCTCCTGCATAATCACCATCATCACTGCTGTCCGCAGCTACATCATTGGAACTGCTGCCGGCTCCCGCATAGCTGCTACAGATATCGCAGATTCCATCCCCATCCGCATCTACAAAGTTTCCTCCGCAGGTACCGCAGATTCCGTTCCCATGAGGACAACCGTTTCCCGCGTAGTCACAAATACCGTCTCCGTTCGCATCCACGTAATGTCCGCCGCAGCCCGCTCCTGCATAATTACCGCAGATATCACATACACCGTCCCCGTCCGCATCCATATAATGTCTGCCGCAGCCGCCCCCTGCATAACCTCTGCAAAGGTCGCAGATTCCGTCTCCATCCGCATCCACAAAGTTCCCTCCGCAAGTACCGCAGACTGCTGGTCTATTTACACGGGAATAACCGTTTCCTTCATAATCACCGTCACTGTCTCCGTCCGTATCCACGTAATTATTGCTGCTGTTCCCTGTATAATCTCTGCAAAGGTCGCAGATTCCGTCTCCGTCCACATCTACAAAATTCCCCCCGCAGGTACCGCAGACTCCTGTTCCATCTACACGGAGGGCGCTGTCCTCTGCATAATCTCTGCAAAGGTCACAGATGCCATCTCCGTCCGCATCTACAAAATTTCCTCCACAGGTATCGCAAATTTCGATTTCGTCCATATAAGGGCGGATGTCCCTCTCTGCATTATAAATTCCGCCGCTGTTCGTTTCTGTTAATTTCCTATTCCATCCCGATTCGGCTGCGCGAGTGCCGATAATTCCCACCGACAACACGGCTGTAGTGGTCAAAACTCCGATTACTACTTGTTTTATCATGCTTCTCTCCTCCATAATCATTACCGTCACCTGGCAAACGCGGGTATTTCCTTGTCAAGCGGCGGTGATATCTGCCTTTATTTATAATACGATCTATATGGGTAAATCCATTCAGGGGTTTTTATAAAGATAATAATATCCGAAGAAATATTTTGAACTCTCAGGAACGCGTATGTAACATGCCCTGGTTGATAATGGGGGCCGTCCACTTTCAGTCCCTGGCGTATTCTGGATATTTTTTTCCTTCTTCGCCACAAATTGAGTCAAGAGTCAAGTCATAAGAAATGCCATTCAAATTTTCCTTCTTATATCCTGATAAAATTAATTGATTATTTTTTACATATTTTTTTATGTCTTTATCAACCAAAAGCACGTCATTATCACCCCTTTGTATAATGTAATATTATAACACCCGGTATAAAATAAAACAACAATCAAAGGCAGGCACATCCGTATAAACCTGCGGAAATACCATTACTCGGCCAATCCCATAATCAGATGGGATATATAATCATTACACGATTTAAAGTTTCTCATCATCCTATTTTATCAATCTTCTTGCCTCCAAACGATATTCCACTGCTTGATGCAGCTTCACACAGTTTCTTTCCACAATCGACATATGCGTATACTGCTTTTTCACTTTTTTCAGAACAAGGGATATTTAACTGTTCCTGTTCTCCCTTTTCCTGTATGTTTGTTTTTCCCGACGGCATCATTTTTATCTGTTCATATCTCTCCTGAAACTGTGTCTGCGTCAACGCTATTTCTGCTCTTATTTTATCTGCCTCTGCTTTTATTTTGTCTGCTTCTGCTCTCTCTTTTTCGGCTTGCGCATCTGTCAGTCTTGCTGACGCTTCAATCTCTTTTGCCTCTGCATCTGTCTTTTTTCTATTGTGATAGTCATTAAACAATGTGTTTACCGTTGAAATCAATGCTGATATTCCAGTGGCGGTAGCCCCGTCTATCGTTTTTGTTTTCCCCGAAACAAATTTGATAACAATACCAATCGTTATTATTGAAATGGGTATATTGGGCAGAATCATTTCAATAAATCCCGGAGAGCCAACGGCAGTTTTTATTATCGCCTGCTCATTAACACTTTCCATCCCGTATAATTCTGTAGTGATATTCAATATTTGCAGTAAATTATACTGAATCTCAACATTATCTACTAAGCTCAAATCCTCATATGTTCGTTTTTGCAAGGTACAATGTATCTTTTCTCCATAAACATACACTGGAAATAAATTTCGGCAAAGCAATTTTGCTTCTCTTGTAATATCTGAGATTGTCTGCTGCGCTCTAAGAGCTTTGAACAAATAGATATCCTGCCATGATTCAATCTTTTTCATCCATGTCACTGCTCTTTTATGAGAAAAATCACATTGAGCATATTCTTCATATTGCGGCTTATGATAAACATTATCTATAAAGCCGCCAATTCGGCCTACCGCAATTTCTTTCCCTCCTATCGAAGGAATTACAACAAAATCGCCTTCCTTCATTTTGTTATAAAAAATATCCATCTGTCCCAATATTAAACCCGGCCGCTTTTCTTTCGGATACAATCGGATTATTTTTTCTTTTTTTAAGTCCGGCGGAATTTCTTGATTCTTTATGAGTTCAGGAGCAACCAATTCCCAGCCTAACGCTATGAAGTTATTATACTGAAAATCCAGATAGAACTGGCCCGCCTTCGTTCTAAAAAACCATATTTTTTGTTCATCTGGTATAACTGGTATTTCAAAATTCTCTCTAAGTATATTTAAGAGATCCATCCGTAATCCCCTTTCCTCTTTCTTCACAGTATCGCTTTCAGCAGTTCTACCGCACTTTCCTCCGCCGGGCCATTCGTCCCCAGCCCGCCACGGAAGGCACGGGCTAAGATTGCTTTTTTCATGATGCCGATTTGGTCAAGGACGGTTTCGGCAATGCCTTTTGCTTTTTCTTCTTTTTCAAAAAAATTGTCCAGTGCATCAAGAATTTCATTCTGTTCATCAGATGACGGCAGATTTATTATTAAATCATTCAGTATTTTCAAATTAATATTTTTTTGCTGTAGCTGGTGCCTTTGACTCTAATTCATGTTGAATTGTGCCCTTCTTGTACATGGGTCATTTCCAATTTTTTTCATTAGTACATCCATAAATTCTTCGATTCCATCAATTAACTTCCTTTTTATTTCCTTTCTATTTGTTTTATCACCTTATTTATTATTGTATTATACATTTAAGCTCCCTGCAATAAAATTTTAAAAAGCCCGGTAAAGGAGCGATTTCTCCTTTACCGGGCTTTTTACGTACACAAATTTCCAAGTTTCTTATTGCCTCCTCCCCTCCTCCATCATCGTCTCCAGAAATATCCCATATCCCTTCGTGGCGTCCTGCACGAACACGTGGGTCACGGCGCCAACCAGTTTGCCGTTTTGGATGATGGGCGAACCGCTCATTCCCTGCACAATTCCGCCGGTCAGGGAAAGGAGCTCCGGATCAGTCACCTGCACCACCAATCCTTTATTACTGTCGGTGGTGATGTCCGCCTTAATGATCTCAATATCATAGTCCCTGAGGCTTCCGTCGGCACAGCACCTGATCACGGCGGGCCCAAGCTCCACATCTTGTTTATATCCCACAGGAAGCGCCTCTTCCTCTGAAAGAAGACCCATATCGTCCAGATGGCCGAATACACCGACCTCTGTATTTTTTTCCACACTTCCCAAAGCTCCCTCTCCATAAACAATGGTTCCAAGAAGAGAACCTGGAGCTCCAGCTTCCCCCTTCTGTACATCCTGGATCTGCGCCTGCTCCAGGCTCCCTCCGGCAGACTCCAGCCTCTGGCCTGTGTCGCTATCACTCATGGCGTGTCCCAACGCCCCGAAATTTCCGTTTCCATCTGCATAAGTAAGGGTTCCAATTCCCTGGGCATCATCTTTTACCCAGATTCCGGCTTTTATACTTCCGTCTTCTGTGAGAATTGTATCCACCTTGGCTTCCACAATCTCTCCATTCCTCCGAAGCGTAAATACACAAGAATCCTCCCCTCCCTCGGAAATGGCCGCAATCAGATCTTCTTTGTCTTTCACCTGTTTATCATTTGCTTCCAGGATGTAATCTCCCGATTGGATAATCCCATAAGCCGGTTCCACCACATTTCCTTCCATGTCGGTCAGTTCACTGGTACCGACCACCATGATTCCGTTCATCTCCAGATAAATACCTATGGATTCCCCGCCTGGGAAAACAGAATGTTCTTCCACCACTTCCACCTGGATATTGCGAAGAGGCAGCCAACCAAACAATTTTAAATCCATATCATAATTTCCGGTCTTCACGCCCTGAACCGTAAAAGAATCGCCGGTATAAATACGGACTGCGCCTTCCGGGATGTTGGATTCTCCTCCCAGGAGCACTTCCTCGTTCTCTGTTTCCAGAGTACTTCCCCAGGGCAGGGTAAAGCGAAAAGTCCCCTCTTCCCCCACCACAACATGAATTTTTCCCGGAACCTGGTTTCTAATGTAATAATAAGAGAAGATACAGGTAAAAATAATCATAAACCAAATCAGGCGTATCAACAATCGCCTGTATTTCTGCCTCCGTGTCATGGCGTGCCTCCCAGCCTAAAATTTTTCATCACAGTACTTCTTTAGTATGGAACAAAAAAACGGACGCCATGCAAAAAGAACCTGATTCCTTCTCGGTAATTTTTCCCTTGAAAGAATCAGGCCCATTTTCCCTAAATAATTTTTATCCTTATAAAAATGTAAACCGAAACATAACATCAAATATCCCGTAACTTGCTTCACTGTTTCCGGCTCTTTGCCAGTTCCTTCATCTCCCTGGCATTTTTTTCCACAGCCTCTGTAATAGCGGCGCCTCCTAAAAGCCTGCAAAGCTCCCCTATCTCCTCATCGCCTTTTAACTTTGTCACCTCCGTGACAGTCCTTCCGCCTTTCACAGTTTTTTCTATTTTATAATGGCTGTCAGCCATGGCCGCGATCTGGGGCAGATGGGTGATACAAATGACTTGATGGCTCCGGCCAATGTCGTTTAGCTTTTCGGAAACTTTCTGTGCCGTCCTTCCGCTGATTCCGGCGTCGATTTCATCAAAAATCAAGGTTTCAATGTCATCGCTGTCTGCTAAAACCGCTTTGATGGCCAGCATAATCCTGGACATTTCCCCTCCTGAAGCCACCTGGGACAAAGGTTTCATCTCCTCCCCCGGATTGGTGGAAATCAGAAATTCTATTTCGTCGTAGCCTTCTTCACTCACCTGCGAAAGCTCCGTAAATTTTATGGAAAACCGCACTTCCAGGAAATTCAAATCCACCAATGCTTCCTGTATGGATTTTGTCAGGTAAAGGGCTTCCTCTTTTCGGATACGGGACAACTCTCCCGCCAGAAGGCAGGCTTCCTCCCTGGCCTTCTCACAGGCTTCTCCTGCCGCCCGCTTCCTTTCATCAAAGTCCTCCAGACGGGCAAGTTTTTCCCGGCGGCTTTCCAGGGATTCCATCATTGCTTCATATGTTTCGCCGTATTTTACCTGGAGGCCATGAAGGACATCCAGGCGGCTTTCCAATAGGGAAAGCTCCCTGTCATCAAACTCTATCTCCGAAGCATACTGGGAAAAAGACCTGCAAAGGTCATTCACAAGCCCTTCCGCTTCTTCTGCCTGGGACAAAAGCTCTGAAAGGCTTTCGTCATAAGGGATTGCCGCAGATAACTCCCGTACCGTCCTGCTCAGAAAATCTCCTGCACCGGATTCACTTCCCGCATATTCCATTGCCCTGGAAAGACACTCCATGATCCTTTCCCCGCCGGCCATCCGTTTATGGCGAAGCTCCAATTCTGGTATTTCACCCTCTTTAAGCTCGGCTTGTTCCAGTTCCCGTATCTCATAAGCCAGAAAATCCATCTCCCTGGCCCTCTCTTCTTCCCCCATCTCATAGGAAGAAAGCTCCTTTTTTGCCGCTGCAAAAACATGATAAGCTTCTGAAAGCCTTTTTTTTATCTCAAATTCCTTTTTTTTCCCATAAGCATCCAAAATTTCCAGATGTTTCGCCTTATGAAGCAGGGACTGATGCTCGTGCTGCCCGTGGATGTCAATGAGGAGGGCCGTCACTGCCCTAAGCTTCGACACCGTCACAGTTTCGTCATTGATACGACAGATACTTTTTTTGCCGCTTACCTTTCTGGTAATCAGTACGGAGCCGTCTTCCTCAGGTATCACCCCCAGCTTTTCCAGCGCCTTTTCCTTCTCCCGGCAAGACACACTGAATAAAAGCTCCACGCCGGCCGGCTCGTCGTTTTCCCTAAGAAGGCCTCTGGCAGTTTTCACACCCAGGGCCAGATTTACTGCATCAATCAAAATAGATTTTCCAGCTCCCGTTTCGCCCGTCAGGATATTTAAGCCATCTCCCAGACTTACATCCGCCTCATCAATCAGTGCAATATTTTTTACATGCAGATTTAACAGCATGGAAACCTCCTTCCGCTTATGACGAAGCTGACATGATCCGGCGCAGCTTCTCCATCACAATAATGGTGTCATCCACACTCCGCACAGCGCACATAATCGCATCATCCCCCGCAATGCAGCCTACAATTTCATGAAAATGCAAAGCATCAAGAGCAGCCGCCACAGCCATGGCCATACCTGGAACTGTTTTTACCACCAGAATATTCTGGGCCATGTCCATGGAGACAAAGCCATCCCGCAAAATACGAATATATTTATCACTCAGGTTCCCCTCTGTCTTGTGAAGCACCACATACTTCTGCCCGCCCCTCTCCATGGGCACCTTCGTAAGCTTCAGCTCGCGGATATCCCTGGATACCGTGGCCTGTGTAACCTTAAATCCTGCCTCTTTCAATCTGGCTGCCAGCTCTTCCTGAGTCTCAATTTCATATTTCCCAATTAATTCTACAATTTTGCTGTGGCGCTCAAGCTTCATGTATGCCTTTCCCCCTGTTCTATTCTGCTGACATTTTGTGGCGGAGAGTCTCTAAAAATCCGATATGGGAAAGTTTCAGGATTTTTGTAGTCCGTTCCGCCTTCTCGATTTCGATAAAATCCCCGGGCAGAAGCGGAAACTGGCTGTCGCTGTCAAATCCCACCATGGCTTCTGTTTCCGGCCGGCCAGAAAGCTGTGACAGCTCCAGTTTAATTTTACTTCTGTCAGAAAATACGATACTCCTGTTGATCATTCCGTGGGGCGCCACAGGCGTCAGCACAAGAAGGGAAGCCGTCGGATCCACGATGGGCCCCCCGGCCGACAGATTATAAGCAGTAGAACCGGTAGGGGTGGCCACGATAATGCCGTCCGCCGCATAAGCGCTTAAAAATTCCCCGTCCACGTACACATTAAAACGGACAATCCGAAAGCCGGAACTTCTTCCCACCAGGATATCATTAAGGGCAATATCCGTACAAACGGCTTTCCCCTGACGGTACAGCGTCCCTTTTAACATCATTCGCTCTTCGATGACCGCCGGCCCGCCGGATAAAAGGGCTGAAAGCCCGTCCAGGGCCATATGGACATCCAGCTCTGCCAGATATCCCAAAGTTCCCAGGTTGATCCCCAAAAGCGGCACATTATTTTCCCGCAGCTCCCTGGCCGCCTGGAGGAGCGTCCCATCCCCTCCCAAAACCAGCGCGCAGTCTGTCTCATCCGGCAGGGGGCCTTCACTTCCCAGAACACATTCCCGCCCTCTTTTTTCCAGAAAATCCCTGATTTTCCCTGTCATACGATATTCCGGGTCTTTATCCTTATTGGTTATAATGTAAAATCGTTTCATTTCAGCTCCTCATGGGCCTTTGCCACAACGGATTCCGGGCTGATTCCGGGAACCCTCTCCCCGCCTTTTTCCAGATAAAGCAAGTATTCAATATTTCCTTCCGGGCCTTTGATGGGGGAATAATCCAGGGCCTTCCAGGCAAACCCCAGCTCTCCGGCATAATCCATCACCTTTTTTATGACCTCCAGATGGGTTTCCGGCTCCCTCACCACGCCTTTTTTTCCCACCTTTTCCCGCCCGGCTTCAAATTGGGGCTTAATGAGGCAGACCACTTCACCTCCCGGCAAAAGAAGTTCTTTCACCGGGCCTAAAACCTTTGTCAGAGAGATAAACGACACATCAATGGATACAAAAGCCACTTTTTCCCCAATGTCTTCCGGCGCCACATAACGGATATTGGTTTTTTCCATGCAGGCCACCCGGGGATCCTGCCTCAGCTTCCAGGCCAACTGCCCCCTTCCCACGTCCACCGAAAATACTTTTTTAGCGCCGCCCTGCAACATACAATCAGTAAAACCGCCGGTGGAAGCCCCCACATCCATACAGGTCTTTCCTTCCAGGGACAATCCAAACTGCCCCATGGCCTTTTCCAGCTTTAAACCGCCCCGGCTCACATATCTCAAAGTCTGGCCGCGAACCTCCAGGAGAACATCCACAGGAAATGAGGCTCCCGGCTTGTCTTCCCGTTGTCCGTTTACAAAAACAACCCCTTCCATAATCATTGCCTTTGCCTTTTCCCTGGACTTTGCAAAGCCCCCGGATACTAAAAGCACATCCAGCCGTTCCTTCATTCTTTTTCTTCCTTCCAGCATTTTACGATGCGTTCCACAATAGACTCTGCATCCAGGCGCAGATTCTTTTTGAGAAGCGCCGTATCTCCCTGTTCCACGAAAGTGTCAGGAATGGCCGCCCTGACCAGCCTGGTTTCCAAAGACTGCCCGCAAATCCATCCTGCAACCCTCTCCCCGAACCCTCCTGTCTCCACGTTTTCCTCCATGGTGACAAAAAGCCTGTGGGTCTTTGTAAGCGTCATAAAAAGCTCCGTATCCATGGGTTTTACAAACCGCACATTAATCAGGGTAGCATCTATCCCCTGCTTTTTAAGCTCCTTATAAACTTCAAAACCTGTCTCCACCATGGAACCCACCGCCAGAAGGGCAATCCCTTTCCCCTGGAAGACCACCTCGCTTTTTCCCAGTTCCAGCGGGGTTTTATGCCCTTTCAGGCCTGCCCAGGCCGTGCCCCTGGGATAGCGGATGGCAAAGGGCTTCCCGCAGGAAAAGCCGAAGTTTAGCCCATCCCTCAACTCATATTTATTTTTAGGGGCAAATACCGTCATCCCCGGCATACTGCAAAGATAAGACAGGTCAAACATACCGTGGTGGGTTTCACCGTCGCTTCCCACGAGCCCGGCCCTGTCGATGGCAAACACCACCGGAAGTTTCTGAAGGCAGACATCATGGATTATCTGGTCGTATGCCCTCTGCAGGAAAGTGGAATAAACAGCCACCACCGGCTTCAGGCCCCCCGCCGCCATTCCAGCGGCAAAGGTGACGGCATGTTCCTCCGCAATCCCCACATCGAAAAACCGGGTCGGATAAAGGGAACTGAACCGCTTAAGCCCTGTCCCTTCCGGCATGGCCGCCGTGACAGCCACGATTTTTTCATCCTCTTTCGCCAGCTTACATAAGGCATGGGAAAAAGCATCCGTATAGCCGGGAGCCGCAGGTTTTTTGTTTCCCTCTCCTGTTTCCACATCAAAAGAAGTGACGCCATGGTATCTGGCAGGATTCCGTTCCGCAGGCCCATAACCCTTCCCTTTTTTTGTTTTTACATGAATGAGTACCGGACGGTCAATCCGTTTTGCTTCCTCGAAAATGCGGACCATCTGAGGAATATTATAACCGTCGATGGGGCCCACATAAGTAATATCCAGGTTTTCAAAAAGCATCCCCGGCACCAGCACCATCTGTTTTAAAGCCATCTTTGCCTGGCTTATATTTTCCACTAGGGACTCTCCCACCCCCGGCACTTTGGAAAGCCCTCTGCGCACGTCACGCTTCAGGTTGTTATAGCCGCTCCCCAGGCGGATTCCCGACAGATATTTGGAAAAGCCTCCCGTGCTTTCAGAAATGGACATATTATTGTCGTTAAGTACAATGATGAAATTGCTGGTCAGCCTGGAAGCATTATTTAACGCTTCATAAGCCATCCCTCCCGAAAGGGCGCCGTCGCCAATGACAGAAACCACCGTATAAGTTTCCCCCAGACGCTCCCTCGCCTCCACCAGGCCCAGGCCTGCTGAAATAGAAGTGGAACTGTGCCCCGTATCAAAACAGTCATATTCTGATTCTTTCCTTTTTGGAAAGCCGCTTAAGCCCCCGTATTCCCGGAGGCTGTCAAACCCGTCTTTTCTGCCTGACAAAAGTTTATGGGTATACGATTGGTGGCCCACATCCCATACGATCTTGTCTTCTGGCAAATCCAAAGCCAGGTGCAGGGCCATAGTCAGCTCCACTACCCCCAAATTAGAAGCCAGGTGGCCGCCGTGTTCACTCACTTTCTCCAGCAGAAACTGCCGGATTTCCTCTGCCAGCTCCTGATACTTTCCAGGATCCAGAGCCTTTAAGTCCTCTGGCGAACTGATCTTCTCCAACATGTCCGCACCTCTCTTAATTTTCCCTGGTGATCAGCGCAAGAACCAGCTGATTTAAAAATTCATTTTTAAATGGAAGCCCGTTTAATGCCTCCACCGCCCTTCTGGAATAAAACTCCACCTGCTCTTTGGCAGCCGCCAAGCCCTTAAGCGTCACATAGGTGGTCTTTTCGTTTTTCTCATCGCTTCCCACCGGTTTTCCAAGGATTTCTGAGGTACTGGTAACATCCAGGATATCATCCTGGATTTGAAAAGCCAGCCCCACATCGGAAGCCACCTGCCTCATAACTGCCATCTGCCCTTTATCAGCTCCGCCTAAAACCGCTCCGATCATAAAAGAAGCCTCCAAAAGCGCTCCTGTCTTCAACCGGTAAATAAAATCCAGCTTTTCTTCCGGGACAGGCTTTCCCGTCAGCTCCACGTCGACAGTCTGCCCGCCGATCATACCGTAAATTCCCGTCTTGTTGGCCAAAATCCCAATACAATCTCCCACAAGATCTGGCCTGTCGGTTTCCTTAAATGCTTTTGCCGCTGTCTCAAAAGCATAAATCATCAGCCCATCTCCGGCCAGTATGGCCATATCCTCCCCGTAGACGGACCAGGTCGTCTTTTTCCCCCGCCGGTATTCATCCGCATCCATGGCCGGTAAATCGTCATGAACCAGGGAGGATGTATGAATCATTTCCACTGCCGCCATAAAAGGCCCCAGTTCCTTTCCTTCCCTGCCAAACAGACGGCAGCTTTCCTGCATAAGCAGCGGGCGCAGCCTCTTTCCCCCTGCCAGCATACTGTAATTCATGGCCTTAAATATGGTTTTTTGAAATCCGGTTTCTTCAGGAAGAAAGTTTTTCAGGATTTTTTCTATCTCCTCCACTTTTCCCTTCATTTCATCCTTAAAGTTCACGAAATTCCCCACTTTCCTCTAAAACAAGCACCTTTTTTTCCACTTCATCAATACTTTCCCTGCACTTTTTCACCAGGAAAAGCCCTTTCGCATACACATCAAAAGACTCCTCCATGGTAAGCTCATCCCCTTCCAGGCACTCCAGCAGTCCATCCAGCCTGGCAAACATCTCTTCTATACTCAGCGCCTCTTCATATGGCGCTTCTTTACCCAATGCTTCTTTATTCAACGCTTCTTCCTTCTCCTTCACTTTTTCATCCTTCCTCATTGGCAGATATATCTGTCACCCTGGCCCCTATCCTTCCATCTGAAAGCCTGAGTGCCAGCCTGTCCCCTTCCGAAACCTCTGCCACTGATTTTAGGCGGCTTCCATCCTCTTTTGTCACAAAAGCATATCCGCCCGTGATTTTATAAAGCGGGGAACAGCCTTTCAATCTTTCAGCCACAAGCTCCAGCTGATGATTTTTATCCTTCAGTATCTTCGCCATGGCCGCCGAAAGCCTGTCCGACATGCTGTCCAAAAGCAGCCTTTTTTCCGCCGTCTGCTGTTCCGGCTTAAACTTTTGGATGCGAAACAGCCTTTTTTCCAGCTCCTGCCTATAACGATCCAGTCTCCGCTCCATGCCATCCTGAAGCCGCCTTTTTCCTTCCAGCAGCCCCGCAAGAAAAGCATCATATTCATAAACAGCCAGCTCTGCCGCAGCCGAAGGTGTCGGCGCCCGCAAATCCGCCACAAAATCCGCAATCGTAAAATCAGTCTCATGGCCCACGGCAGAAATCACCGGAACGGAGCAATCAAAAATAGCCTGCGCCACTTTCTCTTCATTAAAAGCCCACAAGTCCTCGATGGAACCACCGCCTCTGCCCACGATCATGCAGTCCACGCCAAACTGTTCAAGGGCTTCGATTCCGGCCACAATGGTATCGGCGGCCCCTTCCCCCTGTACTTTCGCCGGATACAGGTACAGGCCCACGTAAGGGTTCCGTCTGCCTGCAATACTGATAATGTCCCGGACGGCAGCCCCCGTATCGGCAGTGACAATACCCAGGGATTTGATATAACGTGGAATAGGCTGTTTATACTCCTCTGCAAAAAGGCCCCTGTCAGAAAGCTCCTGTTTCAGGGCTTCAAACTGCTCATACAAGCTCCCGACCCCGTCCAGGGTAATTTCGTTGGCATAAAGCTGGTATTTCCCATCTCTCTCATAGATATTTACCCTGCCTTTTGCCACCACCTGCTGCCCTTCCCTCATGCGAAACGGCAAGCCTCCCCTGTTTCCCGCAAACATCACCGCCTGCAGTAGAGAACCTTTTTCCTTCAGCGTAAAATAAATATGGCCGGAAGAATGATATTTGCAGTTGGACACTTCCCCCCGCACAGAAACCGAACCCAGAAGATAATCTTGGGTAAACATATTTTTAATATAATCGTTAACTTGTTTTACCGAATAAATGCTGCGTCCCATCTGTCACGGCTCCGTCACAAGCTTCGCCAGGACACCGTTGACAAAAGACGGCGAATCATCCCCGCCGTATTTTCTGGCAATTTCCACCGCCTCATTGATAGCCACCTTTTCCGGGACGGATGCCTCATACCGCATCTCATAAAGAGCCAGACGAAGAACCGTCAAATCCACTTTCCCCATCCTCCCCGTTTTCCATCCCTTGGCCACCTCGTTTAATTTTGAATCCAGCTCTGGCACTGAGGTGTAAATGGCATCGATTTTTTCCTGCATGTAACTTCTGTCTTTTTCCTCCAAAGGTGATAATTCTTCCAGGTACATCTGCACCTGCTCCTCAAACTCCCCCGCCAGGACAAAAAACTCCTTGCGAAACAGCATCCGGAACACGTGCTCCCTAAGTTCGCGTCTGTTCATCTCTTCCTCCTATCCGTCAACCTGCCCCGTCGGCGCTTCTTACGGATATCATAGTAAAAAAAGGGCGCTTTTTCCAGCACCCTTTTTCAGTTCTCTTCCAACTTCATACTTCTCTATCTGGTCTTATCAATGTTCACACCGGCAATTTTGACATTTACGTCAATCACCGACAGCCCTGTCATATTCTCAATGGCTGTTTTTACCCGCTCCTGAACCTGTGCGCACACCTCCGGGATGCTGTAGCCGTATTCCATATTCAGGGATAAAGCCACCGACACGGAAGTATCCAGCACATCCACCTTGACGCCTTTAGACAGGTTTTTCATCCCCAGCTTCCCAACCAGCTCATTGGTAATATTCCCCGCCATGGAAGCGACTCCCGTAATCTCCGTGGCAGCCAGGCCGGCAATGATAGCCACAACTTCATCTGCAATCTGGACTTCGCCAATGGTTTCCTTATCGTGATGTAGGGTATGTGTATTTCTGTTTTCAAGTTCCACTGCCCATCCCTCCTGTGTCTCAAATTCATACTTTTGTTTATCATTATAACAAAAAGCCGAATATTTATCAACCAAATATGTAATTCTTTACTGGTTCATATCCATCAGGGTAATTACCACATTGGCCGTATCCGCCTCTGTCTTCCTCTTTACAATATCCTCGATCTGGGCTCTCTGGGCATCTGTAAGTTCCGCTTTGCCCACCACTACATCCACTGTGGCCCCATTGATACACACAACCGAATCAGCAAAGCCTTTGGCTCCCAGGAGAGTCTCCGCCGCATTTTCTTTCTCTGCCACATCCGTCAGCGCAATCATCTGATTGACAGCTTCTTTTTTCTCCTCTTCTCCCAGTTCGGCATTATTGATGATCTCCATCAGCGTTTCCTTATTCTTGCTGCGGAGTTGCTCTCTGTTTAACTGGGCCTGGGAAACATAGCTGCTGACTGTCATACCACTTGTCAATACCGCCTCACCGGGCATATCCGCTCCCGCATCCGCCGCGTTTGTTTCCTGCTCCCCGCTTTCCTCCGCCGGTACATATACGTCGGCCACTTGACTTTCCCCATTCTGGGAAACCGCCTGGTTTTCTTTTAAAATGTCCTCATCAGAAATGTCTAAAAGCCCCGCAGCAACGGTTTCCTCTCCTGAGGCATCTGCCTGTGCCTGTTTTTCCCCGCCCGGAAAATCAAATTTTCCGGCATAGCTTAAGTAGCCTGCCACAGCAATCATTACCGCCAGCAGAGTTAAGATGACCTGGTTTTTCTTTACAATTCGCTTCACAGTACCGCTCCTTTTTAAGATTCTTCTTTGACTCTCTTTAATACTTTAATTTTATGTGGGGGGACGTCAAATAATGCTTCCATTGCCGCAGAGATTTCTGCTTTTACCACTGCATTATCCCCCCCTTCCGCCGCCACTAAAACCCCCGTCACCCTGGGACAAAGCTCTTTTGTGACATATGGCGCGTTTTCGTTCCCAAATAGGACTGTCTGGCTGGACTGGCTGACTTCTTCCGTAAATCCCACCCCTCCTTCACTGTCCGTCTCACTGACACTCTTCTGTTCCAGAGAAGTATCGGCCTGGAGCACCGTTTCCCCTCCCGACTCCACTGTCAGCATCACCTGCGTCTTCCCAGCCCCCTCTATGGTGGTTAAAAATTCCTCCACCCGTTTTTCCTGTTCCCTGATATATACCTCCAGTTCTTTTTCGGCATTTACTGTTTCTTTTGGGGGAATTGTCTCTTCCGTCTGTGTTTCCTTTTTCTTGTCCGTCGGCAGTACAATGACCAATAGTAAAATTCCCGCCAGCAAAAGCAAAACCCATGTCTCTGTCTTCAGCTTTTGCGCTTTTTTTATGGTAAATCCCCATTTCTTCATGATATGCCCCTCACCTGACAATCACAACAGATTCCTCTTTTACAGAAAACTCCTCTGCCAGGAGCCTTTTCAACTGGTTGTCCTCAGCTTCTTCTAAATAACTTTTTGGAGCACTGTCTTCAGAGAGAATCTGCACCTTCTTTTTTTCTATGACAATCTTTCCCGTTTCTTCTTCCCCTTTGCTGCGAAACGGTATGACACCAATCTCCATTACCTGTCCAAATGTTTCGCTGGACTGGTCAGAGTCAATGGTTACCCGCACGGAAACCTGGTCATATCCCTCCCCTTCCAAAAACTTAAGCGCCTGGGCAGCCAGTTCTTCCTCATATCCTTCCACCACCTCATCTGCATAAGCCTCTCCCATCAGGTAAAGCTCATCCTCGAATTCTTTCCTGGCTCCGCTCCTCTCAAAAGCAAGCTCCATCCTGGAAAAAGCTTCTTCCAGATGAAACAGCTTTCCGACGGGCGCAAGCACCACCAAAAGCAGTATCATTCCCATAAAATGGCGGATGTATTTTTCATTTTTTCCTTCCGGGAGAAGCCGCAGGATAAGAGACATAAAAATCAGACACGCCGCAATACTTTTAACCCATTGGTAAAAACTGTCCAGCATGTTCCCACCTCCATTCTTCATCGGCCGGATGTAGTGCCCGATTAGCAAAAGCATACGCGGCCAAATCATACAGGCTGGGGCGCGTATGTCCTTGCCGGCCGACGGTAATCTATATGGATGTAAAGGCACAAATCACTCCGATAATAAGCAAAAACATCCCTGCTGAAGCTGTAGTCAGTTTTAAAAGCAGCCGTATGGCGCAGGCCATTCCCGACAGACATTCCGTTACCCGCTCATCTGCCACCGGCTGAATCATCGCAGCCGCCCCATGGTAAAGGACAGTGATCAAAGCCAGTTTGAGAACGGGAAGGGCTGCCAAAAGCACAAGGACCACAAGGGCTGCCGCCCCGATTCCATTTTTGATGAGGCAGGCTGTTCCCGCCGCCAGGCTTGCAGCAGCCCCGGCTCCTCCCCCAATCCCCGGAATAGCGCTTAAAATCTTTGTCATTGCTCCTGTTTTCACAGAATCCGCCATGGGGATCACCATACTTTGAATAATCCCATAGCCTGCCACAAGTCCAATCAGTGTTTTAAGCCCCCATCCCAAAACAAGCTCCAGAAGTTCCGTCATCTTTGTGAGGATATCCTCTTTTGAAATATGGTTCACCAGCATAAGCACCACATAAACCTGGATTCCAGGAATAAACACCATCTGAAACAGCCATTCAATGATACTGACAGCCGCCATGATAAATTCATAAGAAAACACGGAAGTCAATGGTTTTCCTGCGGCAGCCACCGACAGTGTAAAAGCCGGAAGGAGGGCGCTCATAAATCCCATTACATGGGAAACTGTATCCTTCGCAATCTGGGCCGCTTCAGCGAAAGCTGTAAGGAGCAATGACAAAAGTACCAGATATGTTACATAAAAACCCATCTCTCCAGCCTGTTTGTCCTGAAAAGAAGCAGCCAGCCCCGAAAACACCGTTCCGAAAGCGGCAATCAAAAGGACATGTCCAAGGCTTTTCCGGCTGGCATTGATTTCTGCGAATAGGTTCTCTTTCAGATATGCCGGTATTTCTTTCAGTGTCTCTCCCACTTTTCCTGATACAATCCCCTCCACCAAATCGGAAAAAGAAGGCGCTCCCTCCATTGCCTCATCCATGGCATCCTGTGCGCTACTGTAATCATAATCGTCTGCCTGATTTTTCCCAGATGCAAAAGATGCCACCGGAAAAAGAATCCAGAAAGCAGACAGGATAAAAAGGATTTCCCACAGTCTTTCCTTTCTCCGGCGCTTCATGTAAGCAGCCGTCCCAGTGTATTTAAAAGCGACAGGATCACCGGCATACTCACAAGCAGGATCGACAGCCTTCCGAACAGCTCAATCTGCCCTGCCGCCGATGAGTATCCTCCATCCCTACAAAGAGAGGCGGCAAATTCCGACACATAACTGATTCCCAGCATTTTCAGAAGGATTTGGAGATACCTCTCCTCAATGGCCACATACTCCGAAAGTTCCTCCACCGTCTTTATAATCTGCGCCAATTTCTCAAATGCATAGAAAAAGATTAAAATTCCCGCGCCGAATACCACATACGTGCCGAACTGCGGTTTGATCTCTTTAAGCTGCATGGCCATCAGTACGGCTGCCACTCCCACTACTGCTATTTTAATCACCGCTTTTCCCCTTTTCTAAAACCAACATCCGGCAAACCATCTGCGACAAATATCCCCCATGGGGATTTATATGAATCTTCCTTGTCCCAAGCCGGCCTGCATCCAGTACGCCTCCATTATATAAAAAGCTACAATGAAAACAATTTTTTGATGGATTCAAACAAATCATATATGTATGGGACCAGCCAGTAAAGCACCAGCAAAAGCCCCGCCAGGCTGGTAAGGAAAGCATGTTCTTCCCTTCCACTGTGTTTCAGCACCTGGCAAATCACCGATACCAGGACTCCCACCGCCGCAATCTTAAAAATCAGGCTAACTGTCATGTTTCCCTCCCAATCTCATTTTCAGATCAGCAGGATTGTGATAAACACCCCTGCCAGAATACCAAGGCAGTTATACAGGCGCATTTTTTTCGGAAGCTCCACGTGAAGTTCCTTTCTCACATCTTCCACCTGTTCCGCTGCCAGGGCAATGGTCTGAAGCTGTGTTTCCCGGTCAAGGCAACCAAGCTCGTTCCCAAGCCTTAAAAGGATCTCTTTATCTGTCCCTGTCAGATGGGAAGAAGACAGACGCCCTTCCACTGCCCGGCTCCATATGACAACCAGCCGTTCTCCCGCCCTTTTTCCCATTTCCTCCACCAGGAAATCGAAAAATCCATTAAAGGGAGGACTGCTTCTTCCCGCCATCACCGCAAAGGTTTCTTCCAGTGTGCCTCCACTGAAACGAACCTCTCCCGAAAGGAGATGCAGAAGCTTTTTAAGCTCCAGCAGTTCTTTATAACGGAGATGGACGCGGAAACTCTGTCCAAATCCAATGGCTGTCGTAGAGATAATCACACAAGCCGACCCGATAATTTTAAATATCATAATGTTTCCCCGTCCTTTCGTCCATTGTCCAAAGCAGGAATCACCTTTCCATCTTGTCCAAAGATTTCAAGAACCTGTCCCACTTTTTTCCCTTTCTCATTCCGCTGTCCAAGAAGAATATAGCGCTCAAAAAGCCCTTCTTTAAAAAGACTTTCCAGTGAAGGTTTTCCCCTGATTTCCGCAATGGACGCCCCATGGGCTGTCGCCAGGACGCTGCAGCCGCAGCAGGCAGCTTTTTTAACAGCCAAAACATCTTCATCGCTTCCGATTTCATCTGCCGCCACCACCTGGGGGGACATGGAGCGAATCAGCATGAAAAGCCCCTGGGCCTTCGGACAGGCATCTAGCACATCGGTTCGCACTCCCACATCATTTTGCGGAATCCCCTGGTAGCAGGCGGCAAGTTCCGACCGTTCGTCGGCCACCCCCACCGTAACTCCGGCATACCCATTACTCCCGTCAGAAATCAGCCGTATCATGTCCCGAAGAAGCGTTGTCTTCCCGAATCCTGGCGGCGATATAATCAATGTACTTCTGACTCTTCCCCCATCATATAAATAAGGGAGAACCGCCTCTCCACACCCCTTTACCTGATGGGCCAGACGAATATTTAAGAAGGAAATATATTTGAGAGTACGGATTTTCCCCCCGTCTAAAACTGCCTTTCCAGCAAGCCCGATCCTGTGCCCCCCCTGGACGGTCAAAAATCCCTGCGTCAGTGCTTCTGCGTCAGCAGCGAGAGAATAACGACCGGCAGATTCCAACGT
>CAOKOS010000048.1 GCA_948470255.1 uncultured Lachnotalea sp. | reverse complement strand
ATCCCCTCTGTCCCATCATAACATTGTGGATTCCAATAATATGAATAATGATATTAATATTGTGAATGAAGTCAATATTAATGGGAATGTCGATAACAATAATATCGCACGGATCCAGAAACAGATTGACACTTCGATTGATAAAACGTTGAAACGGCTGCTGAGGGGCTGTAGGTATTAATGATAAGAAAATTTTATAAAGAAAGGCGGTGTTTTACATGGTGTTTGTCTCTCAATTTGAATATAACAATGAGATCTCAGACGACTGGGATCTGGAGATATGCACTTTTGATCATGACGGATCAGAAACAACAAGCAGCGGATTAGAACTGTCCCCCACTGTGGACGAATTGGTAAACCGCAGTGTGGATTATGGGGCCAGAAACGGCGATCCCATTACCTTTGACATGACGCTGATCCACAAAAACGGCAGCGACAGGTATTTTAACCGTGATGAAATCCGGGAACTGACCCGATGGCTGTTGACGCCAAATGTCCACTGGTTGAAATTGTATGACCAGGAATATGAGGACTACTGGTGCCTGGGGCGTTTTACAAAAATCACCAAAACAAAATTTGGCGGGAATGTCCCTGCCCTCACCCTCACATTTGTTTCTGTTTCCAGTTACTATTATTCCGATATTATCACAAAGACATTTTCTGTGGACGGGAACGCCAGAATATCCATAAGGAGCCTTGGGGATGAAATCGAAGGCTATATGTACCCGGATATGGAAATAACCATGAAAAAAGAAGGGGATGTGTCCATAAAAAATCATTTGGAAGAGGAAGCTTTTTCATTGTCGAATCTATCTAATAATGAGATTATTACTATTGACGGTCACAATTTAATTATGTATTCAAATGTAACCGGCCCCTCTCTCACCCCTAAAATCTTTGGCGATAATTTTAACCGCCATTGGGTTAAATTATATAAAGGGGAAAATATTTTTGAGGCGGACGGCAATTTTGACCTTACCTTTCAGTACAGGGAGGCGCGGAGAGTTGGTGAATTTTAATGTATAATACCTTTGATTTACTTGGGATTATGGAAACCCCCGGCACTTATCTGTGTCAGGCGGACAAGGAGTTTATGGGGCGGATTGTTGTAAAAGATTTGTCCCTCAATGAAAAATGGAACGACTACAGCGATATTTCCTTTGACGTCCCTTTTAAACTGATTGATTTCATAACAGGGAATACGTTCGTAAATCCATATTATGATAAAGTGGAATCCATGAGGGTTATTTTTGTCGAGGGAATCGGGTTTTTCCAGATACAAAACGTGGAGGTTCAATCAGACGGGGTCAAAGAATATAAGTCAATAACCGCCCACAGCTACGAAGTTGTTTTCGGCCAAAAATACCTGAATCATTTCAAAGTCAATACCGGCGATACAGACAGTTTGGAATATGAAGAAAACCCGGAGGATATAGAACCAATCCGTATTTATTATCCTGGGAAAATATCCCACAGCCTGTTGGATATTGTTTTAGAAAAGCTGCCGGACTGGAAGGTGGGCCATGTGGACAATGAATTTACTACCGTGTCCACAGAAGGAAAACCTGGCATGAATCGTATGTTCGACATTGACAGGATGTCGGTATACGATTTTTTAATGTCCGAAGTCGCCCCCACCATCCATGGTGTTTTTGTATTTGACACCATCGAAAATACCATTAATTTATATTCGGAGGAAAGGGCCGGACAAGATACGGATATTTTTATCAGCAAAGATAACTTGTTGAAAGAAGTCCGTGTAGAATATGATTCCAACGATATAAAAACCTCTTTGAAGGTTTCCGGCCAGGGAGAAGAAGTTAATATAAGGATTCATAATTTCGGAAGTGACTATATTACCGATTTATCCCACTATGCTACCCCCGAATATATGGGGGAGGATTTATACCAGTCCTACACGGCATATATCGCTTCCCTCCCGGAGAAACAGCAAAGTTATACTTCCCTTGCTTCCCAATACAGCGTACTCTCAAATGAGTTTACGGTTTTACAGGCAGAACTGGCGGAATTAAAAGGGAAAGAACAGAGTTATTCAAATATACAGCAATCCCAGCTGGAAGCGGGATGGGCACAAAAGCCTGCCGGATCAAAAGAATATCTCCAGTATAAAAATAACTTCGATAAATTAAATGAAGTGAAACAGCAAATGATTTCCAAGCAGTCGGACATGGATTCCAAGGAGTCGGCAATCCGTGAAAAAGCCGCGGAAATGAATACGATAACAGATTCCATTAAATATGAAAACAATTTTACGCCGTCCCAATTAGTAAAACTGAATTTGTTTCTCAGGGAAGACGAGTATTCCGACAGCTGCTTTGCCTTCACAGACAACGACACCATCGAAGACAAAACCGAAACGGAAAAGGAGCTATACGAAGCAGCCAAAAAAGAGTTGTTTAGAATATCGCGTCCCCAGCTTTCTTTTGACCTGTCCATGGCCAATATTTACGCCCTCCAAATATATGAAAAGATATCCAAATATTTTTCTGTCGGCAATTATGTTACGGTGGGAATCAGGGACGATTATTTTGTACACGCAAGGATTGTTGAAATTTCGTTGAATTACGATGATCCCGCCAATTTTTCCGTAAAGTTTGGAAATATTTACAAGTCCAAAAGTACTGTTGATATCCATTCGGAGCTGATCAAGCAGACCTCTTCTATTTCAAATAAAGTGGCGAATTCCAGTTCCTTCTGGCAAAAATCCGCCCAGGTTGCCAACGACACCATGCAGATCATCAAAGACGGGCTTGGAACTGCCGTGGAGCAGATAAAAATGAGTGATAACCAGGACGTTACTTATGACAGATATGGTCTGCACCTCAGGAAAAAAGCCGATAAAAATGCATCCCAGGCCGATGTGACAGTCGACGGGTATCATAAAAAACAGGCGTGGATTACCAATGAAAAGTTCATGTATACTTCCGACGGCTGGGAGACTTCAAAATCCGCTTTCGGCTCCTTTACATACAACGGCCAGGAAATCTATGGTTTAATTGCCGATATGGTACTGGCGGGGTTCATCCAGGGCAGTGAAATCACCGGCAGCAAAATCACCGGTACGGAAATCAACAATGGGAACAAGACATTTTATGTCACTCCCAACGGCGCGCTGACTGCCGCTTCCGCTGACATAAAAGGGAAAATAAGCGCCACTTCGGGATATATCGGCAACGGCTCCGGCGGCTTTACCATATCCCCCACATCCATTTATAACGGGCTGTCTTCTTTAAACGGCTCCTCCGATGGCGTCTATATCGGCGCCGACGGCATTTCCTGCGGGGGCGGGAAATTTAAGGTGACAAAAAATGGACAGCTGAACGCGACATCGGTAAATTTAAGCGGTTCTGTCACCGCCGCTTCCGGTTCCATCGGCGGGTTCACAATCTCTGCCACAAAACTCCACCGGAAATCCAACGCTTTTGGCGTCGGCATGAGTTCCAGCGCGTCTGAATATGCCTTTTGGGCAGGGGAGACAAATAACGCTTATGGTTCTGCAGGTACAAATGCTATTTTTAAGGTCGGCAATAATGGAAAACTATGGGCATCCGAAGCAAACATATCCGGTGTCATAAATGCCACATCCGGCTCCTTTACAGGGGAGATAAATGCGACTTCCGGTGTGTTTAATGATATTACCGTAGGAAACAGCACGTGGAATAACGGCTCAATTTTTTCACCTACAATTAATACTCCTAGCATATCTGATGGTACATATTCGTTAGGTTCATTAAGTAGGTGTTGTATTCCAAATGCACTTTATATGGGTTCTGGTGGTGGAACACAGTATATTGAACCTGGAAATCCTGGCGGAGTGATTATTACCGCACCTACTGGGGGTATTATTTTAAAGGCAAGTAACACTCAAGGTGCAGGAGTATTGATTCAAAACGGAGATTTAGCTGTTTTAAAAGATGCTTCTGTTTTTGGACAATTATTTGTACATGGAAGTAAAACAAGAGCTGTAGAAACAAAAAGTTATGGAACATTATCTCTTAATGCTTATGAAACCCCATTTCCAACATTTGCAGATTATGGAAAAGCAGAAATTGATGAAACAGGGAAATGTTATATCTCTATTGACCCGCGTTTTGCAGAGGTAATTGATATATCTGTAGAATGTACAGTATTTCTAACAAAATATGGTGAAGGTGATATTTGGGTAAATGAAAAAGAAAATACAAACGATGTTATATCCATTGTTGGGACACCTGGCATGAGATTTTCATGGGAGATCCGTTACGCACAAGCAGGTGTAGATTTAGAAAGAATGAAAAAAGTAGAAAGAAATGAACTATCTGCAGACTATGAAGAATTGTCAAATGAATATTTAAAAGAATATGGAAGGAGAATTGGATAAATGACTAAAAACAAAATCACCAGTGTGACAAGCCACGTAACCGGCGAGGGGAACCGCCTGTCTTATACCTACTCTGTGATCGACGTCAATACGGGAACCCTTGTATCTGACAATAACAGAAAGAATCTTGTGGTCCTCGACGGTATAGAAGCCAATGACGAAATCATTGAATGTATCCAGAAAATCAACAGATATGTTCTGGAAAAATTAGAATCTGAATAATATTATCAGTTATAACAGGAGGTAAAAAATGACTTATCAGGAAGTTGTAGACATAATGGGAGGGATTTCTTCTTCCTCTCTCATGTCAAAGAAAATACCCATGAAAATGAAACTCCCTGTTTTGTACAATATCAGCAAACTTTCCGAAGCATTAGACAGATGGAATGTTTCCTGCAGGGAATTATTAAACAGGTACGCAAACAAAGACGCCCAGGGTAATCCTGTAATTATAAATGACAATTATGATATACCAGCGGAATTTATGGATGATTACCATAAAGAATTTAAAGATATTATGTCCTGTGATTCCGGGTTGTCAAAAAAAGAACTTCAAAAAATTCCCATGGGTTGTTTTGATGATTACGATGAAGAAAAATTCGACATTTTAACTTTACAGGAAATACAGGCTTTACAATCCATGGTTGATTATCATTGATATAAGGAAAAGGAGGATGAATTATTTTGAACATTACGAAATCTGCATTTGTGGACTTAAGGAAAAACACCAACAAAATTATTGACACTTTTAAAAAATGGGACAGGGGTTCAAGAACCATTGCATTTAAAATATTGGAAGATGGCAACCAGGTTTTCCTCGACGGGCAGGTACATAAAGCGGTTATTTCCATGAAAAAGCCTGACGGGCAATGTATCTATAATGACTGTGAAATTGTGGATGGCGCTGCTGTCGTAACGTTTTCTGAGCAAATGTTAGCCGCCAGCGGCATGGCGACCGCAGAACTGAATATCTATGATATTCCCTCTAAAACACTCGCTTCCACATCAATTATAAAATTCCTCATCCATGATAAAGCGGTTGATGATATCAGAATACAAAGCTCTCACGAATATAACGCCTTAACAAACATGATATTTGCCCATACAGAATCCATAAAAGAATGTCAGGAAACCATCGAAGCCGCCAATGAAAAAATCAGCAAAATGACACAGTTAAACCATTCGGTTACGACGGCGGAAACAATCAGGACTGAAAACGAAACCGGAAGAAACGAATCGGAAAGAAACCGCGCACTGGCAGAATCCCAACGGAACAATGAAGAAACCATAAGGCTTGCCGCAGAAGAAAACAGGGAAAACGCTGAATCGTCACGGGCAGCAAAAGAATCGGAAAGGGAAACTGCAGAATCAGAAAGGCGGGAACAGGAATCTGGCAGAACTGCAGCAGAAAATACACGCAGTTTATCGGAAACCCAGCGTGAAAGTAATGAACTGAACCGGCAGCAGGAAGAACAATCACGTATCCATAACGAGTCATCCAGGACTCAGGCGGAAACAGGGCGTGTCAAAGCCGAAGCAACGCGGGACAGTTCAGAATCCTCCCGCGTCTTGGCAGAAAATGGCCGTATCCAGGCAGAAACGAAACGTGAGTCCATGGCCGTTTCCATGGGGACAGCTACGGAAGCCGCCAATGAGGCGGCCGACAGAGCCAACGCGGCGGCCGACAGGGCTGACGGGGTAGCTGAAGGCGGGCTATCCAGTATGATCGTCAATTTTGAAGAATCGGAATCCCGGGAAACTATACAAAGCGGAAGCACGATCGGCAATTTATTTGGGAAAATTAAAAAGTGGTTTTCTGATTTGGGATCGGCTGCTTTTATGGAAACAGAAAATATTGTACTGCAAGCCTATCCTGTCGGCTCTATCTATATGAGCATAAACAACACAAATCCAGGAACACTTTTTGGCGGCACATGGACAGCCTGGGGACAAGGGAGGGTACCCATAGGCGTATCTGGAACGGAAGAAGATTTTTCTGCCCCGAATAAAACCGGAGGTTCCAGGAAGATTACAATAATAAACAAAAATTTGCCGGCTCAGGTATTTACGCTTTATAACGCACCATCTGGCTCTAACGGGAATTATGCTGAAGTAAAGGTCAATTCCGCCATGTCGGGATATGTGGCCACGCAGATCAGCACACGGGCGGGGACAGCCGACCAGCCAATAGACATCACGCCCCGGTATACCACTTGTTACATGTGGCAGAGGACAGCTTAAATACTTTACTATTTATCTTTCCTCTTTAACAGAAAGCCCTGGAACAGGCAGCCGGTGAAAACAAAGAAGGGGGGAAACTATATGAATGACCTGACACAAACAGGCTTTTCAGACCGCCTGAAAGAGTTTGAAGAACACATTGTGAAGGCCATGGACGGCTTTGACGGCATGGAAAGCGCCGCCAAGGCTGTTGCAAAACGCCTGGCCGCTTTACAGAACGTGGGTGGGAGGTTTTAAAATGCCCCTCCCTCTTTAAAAATGCCCACTGCAGTCCGGCGGCAACGCGGAACGAGCCTGTGCTGAAATGGGGGCGCAGGCGAGGGGCTGTATGGAAAGCAACCGAAACTGGCATGTGTAAGGGACATGCTGCGTCTGACAGCGCGCACAGGGTAACCTTTTCCCCGGATACTAAACCATGGAAGAACAGGACGTCTTATTTTGAGTTTTGGTATTTGATGGCTATAGAAAAACAGGAAAAAATCCGTTTCTTTCTCCGTAAACATCCAATGCAAAACCCCAAATATCTCACATTTCATGGCGGGCAGCCTGAAAGGGACTGCGTACAGTGACAAGTCCGGGGCAGGGGAATCTGCAGCGAAGCCTCCCTGTCCTGGGGAGGAACGTTCATCGACTATAATGGGGATTTGGAACCGCCACCTGACGGCAGCGTTTCAAAAAGGAATAGTCATGGGCAGGGCGCGTACACCGCCCCGTCTGTCCGTATGCAACCATGCTGCATACGGTGTACATTTGTGGCTCTCCCGCACCGGAGAGAAAGCATGGGAGGTGCAAAAAAGGATGTTGCAAAATATCTGAAATAGATAGATGCCCGGAACCCTGCCTGTCTTTGTTTTTGTCCGATAGGCAGATTTTGCAGGTTTTGTGAGTCTAGCGGCACCAGCTTCGCTGACCGTTTTCTATGGAAGCGGCGGCTGGTGGTAAAAGGCGACGAAACAAAACCAAAAAATCAACGTGGACGAAAACAAAGACAGGTAGAGCTCCGGGCAGATATAAATATCAGGATCTCTTCTATTTTGCAACAGCCCCTCTTTTAATATGTAACAAAAAAATATCCATAGTCACGGCTCCCACTTATAACCACAGTTCCCGCAGCGGTTGACTGTCCGGGAGCTTCCGGCAAAGCCATATATGACAGAGTAGCCTCTCTGGCCTGTGGTGATGGCGGTGGAACCACAGTTGGGGCAACGGGGGGTTGGGGAATAAGAACCATATAATTCTTCCCTTTCTTTTTTCAAGCGGCGTTGATACTCAGCGTCGCTGTAAAGAGGATTCCCATAGACGTATTCATTACGGATTTTATTGCTAAATTGTTCCAATTCGTCCACTGTTTCAGTTGCATCGAACATCTCATCTTCTGTGTACTTTGTTCTAAGCATCGTACACCCGCAATATGGACATACTTTTTCGTCAGTACGTATGGCACCGCACCTGGGACAAGCACACATTGTATAATCAATATTTTCCACTTTTCCTGCTCCTTTCTATATTTTATTTATAGTATATTTCCACAAAATACTTTTGTCAACAGCCCGGATTTTTAAATACGATAAAGGAGCAGGAAAACCTGTACTGAATTTTCAAAAGCAGACTTCTGTTACAGAATCTTTTGAAAAATTTTCAGAACAGGAACGAAATTCCATCAATAAATACTTGTCAACATTGAAATCAACAAAAAATGATCCTGAAAAAGTCCACAAAATATTCAAAGACCTCAACCCCGAGGTCATCAAGTTCGCCCAAAACACGGACAAGGGCAGCCTCACCATCGAAAACCTCAACAAGCATCTGGCTAAGTCGGCCAAATCAGCCAACTTAGCTGCCGTCGGCATGCAGGCCCTTTCGGCTGGTGCGAACCTGGGAGCCAATATCCTGCTTTCCATGGCTGTCTCCGGTGTCGCTACGTTTTTTGACGATTTAATCCATGCGGAGGAACGGGCCGTTGAAGCCGGGAAACGGGCGCAGGAGAATATCCAGGCAGTCGGTGAATCTTACCGCAGCCAGACAAATTCTGCCGGACAGTTGGCCAGCCGGTACGATGAATTATCGCGGAGTATGGCAAAAAATGGGACTGCCCATCCCGGCGCCGCAGAATATGAAGAGTTCCTCCAGGTCAGCAGCCAGCTGGCCGAACTGTACCCGGAGCTGGTTTCCGGCTATGACGCCTCCGGAAACGCAATCTTAAACTTCGGGAACAGAGCCGAAACCGCCTCCGGGAAAATAGCGGAACTGGCCCAACAGCAGCGGAAGCTTACCAACGCCGAAATCGGCTCTTCACTGGATGATTTGTACAAGGGAATTACCGTTTCAGCTAAAGAATCCGAAAAGGTCCTGGGTGATTACAGGGATGAGCTGGAAAGGCTGGAGGGTATCGAGGCTGCAGATATTCTTTCCGGTGTCCATTCCATGTTTCATGACGGAAACGCAACTTTCAGCATCGACAACAGTTTGGATTATGCGGACGAATATATGGACAAACTTGAGCAGGCTTTTGAAAACGCAGGGTTAAATTCCGGCGAACATTTTGAGGTCATCAAAAACTCTTATACTGATACCTACGATCTCAATGCCTTCCACCTGACCGATGAACAGATAGAAAGGGTAGAGCAGGAACTGGAAACACAGTTTGAAGGGTTATCTGGCGAAATCCAGACGGACATTGCAGAAGCCAACAGCAAAATCTCTTCTGAGCTGCTGAAGCAAAAACAGCTGTACGCCCCTTTGGCGGCTTCTATGTTCGACTGGGTCACCACAACGGATGATTTTGCGGTTTTGGACGGCGACACACAGAACCTGGTCCGCTCCGCCCTCAGCAAAATCGACTATTCCCAGATGGTTTTCGACTCTGACGGGAACAGGAAAGATATGGATCAGCTGAAAAGCGACTTGATGGATGGCCTAGTCCATGTCTTTTCAGACCCAAGCCTTGATGGAACCGTCAAAGAAGCTTACAAAAGTCTGTTCAGCCTGGATGCTTCCACCCTTTCTGCCGGTGAATACCAGAAATCTGTGGATGAGCTTATTGAACAGATCGTAGGCTCCGGCGATGAATTTAAGGATAAGCGGAACCAGTTTAAATTACAATTCGGCTTTGCTGTTGAGGACGAAAATGGAAACCCCATTGATTCCCAGGATGCCTTGATCAAGGAAATATCCGAAAAAACCGGTATCGGCAGCAGCCAGTTGGAAAGCCTGACGGGGCGCCAGCTGGAAGTTGCATACCAACTGATAGCAAATGCCGATGGGAATCTCGCCGACGTCAATCTGAATAATATGGATGGACTGAAAAGCGCCGTTGAAAACGAGATGAAGAAAGAAGATCTCAGTATCGACGTATTAAGCGGGAATTATGCCACTCTTTCCAATGAAATCCAGGCTGTCAATTCTCTGATTGCCGGGCAGAATACCGGTCAGTCTTTGTCAGTGGACGCTTACAATTCCCTGATCAGCCAGTCCGGTGAATATGGTTCTGCCCTGGAATATGTCAATGGCCAGATGCAGTTAAATGCAGACGCGCTGAGGGCTATCAGGCAGGAACGCATACAGGCTGCCATTGCCCAAAACGAAGAAGCCCGCGCTTTGCAGATGGCCGACTATAGCAAAAACTGTGAAGAAATCGACAATCTTTCTGCAAAGCTGGAAGGTATGGCAAACGGCCCTGCCGCTGACGGTATCAGAAGCCAGATCGAAGCTTTTGAGCAGGAGAATGACGCCATTGTCCTCACCTGCGACAAGCTCGACCTGATGAACGCCGCTTTGTTGGAAGCCACCGGAAGTTACCAGGCATGGAAAGAGGCTCAAAATGCATCTGAATCCGGGGATATGTTTGACGACACCATTCGGGCAATGGATAATATTAACGATGTCTTTGAAGAGGGGGATGATTTTGGAAAAATCGGCACTAAAAAATATCAGGCTTCCGTAGAATTCCTGGTGCCGGAAAGCGTTTCTTCTGAAGGACAGGAAGCCATCCAGAACTATATGGAAGAACTCCGGGGGTATCTCAACTTTGATGAGAATGGTGACTTCGACGGCTTAAACCAAAACGCATTTTTTGAAACTGCTGTCAATGAAGGTTTAATGAAACTGGATGAAAGCGGAGAAAGCTATCTCCTGGCCGGAGAAATGACCATGAAGAACTTTGCCGAAGGCATGAATATGTCGCTTCCCATGGTACAAGCCATATTTGGAGAACTTGCTGAATATGGCCTTGATTTTCAATGGAAAAATGACACTCCTTCCGTTGAAACTGAAATACGCGATACTGAAGAACCAATCAATATGTTAAAAGTTGAGGCTGATACAACTAAATGTGATGCTCAAATTAAAGAATTAGAAATGAAATTGGATGAGCTTCGTAACGAAAGGGTTTCTATTCCTGTTTTTATACAGCCACTCTTCAGCATACCTTCTTTTCGTTCCGGGAATAATAGCGGAGCTTCTTCCGGTAATTCCAAAACTTCCTCGAAGAAAGGTTCCTCCAAAGCCGCCGGTTCCCTCGGTACGAAAACAGGTGAAACGGCTCTGGTGGGAGAACTGGGCCGGGAGATTGTCGTGGATTCACGGACGGGTAAGTGGCACACGGTAGGGGATAACGGGGCTGAGTTTGCTTATATTCCCGCCGGATCCATCGTGTTCAACCATGCCCAGTCGGAGGCGCTTTTGGGGAAGGGGCAGGTGGGGAGCCGCGGCAGCGCTCTCGCCGGGGGAACCGGCCCCCTTGACTGGATTTCCCGCGCCGCCGCCAGAAGCAGCGATTCCGGGAACGCCCGGATGGAGATCGCTTCCCTTTCCGCTGCTGCCCTTTCGGGAGATATGGCCAGCGCCGCTGCCTCTGCAGAAGAGTTTAATAAGGCAATGAACTGGGCGGAGGTTCGTCTGGACCGTATTGATAATCTTTTCAGCTGGCTGAAAAAGGATATTGAAGACACGGCAGATAACCTTTCCTACGCCCAGACCATCGGTGGATTGAACGACGCCATCCAGGCAGGAAGCGATTATGCCCGCGTCCTCAATGAGGCCGCCGCAGGATATCTGCATTATGCCCAGTCCATCGGACTGGCTTCGGAATATGTAACGCGGATCCAGAATGGAGCCATGGATATTCAGTCCATCCAGGATGAAACTTTGAAAAAGCAGATCGACGAGTATACCAAGTGGTATGACAAGGCCGTCTCCTGCTATGAAAAAGTCCGAAATTTAAACACGGAAATCCGGAAGATGCAGCTTCAGAAGCTGGACGCTGTTGTGGACTGGGCTGATTTCCGTATTGATTACCAGGACGCCCTGGGGAAACGGATGCAGGCGTATATGGAGCTGTCTGAGGCAAGCGGTGTGGACAACCATGAGTCCCAGTACCGTTATATGATCGACCGCCAGGCCACCACCAAAGGCAAACTGGAAGACAAGCTCTCCAACCTGAAAAGGGAATTCCAGGGGTTGATGGACCGTGGCGTCATTCACCAATATTCGGAAGAATGGCATAAGTGGATGTCCGACATTTACGGGATCGAAGCTGCCATTGTCGATACGGAATCTGCCATGGAAAAACTGCGCAAGGAAAGCCGGGAGCTGGACTGGAAAAAGTTTGAACGCGGGATCGACGCCCTCTCCCAAATGGACGACGAGCTATCTGCCATCTCCGGGCTTTACGAAGACTCCATGCTGTTTAACGAAAACGGAAGCCTGACTTCCTCCGGCCGTTCGGCCGTTGCCATTTACGGGCAGCAGGCGGAACTGGCGGCCGTGAAGGCCGTCCAGTATTCCCAGGCTCTCGTGAAGCTGGACAAAGAGCTCCGAAACGGAAGCCTTTCCCAGCTGGAATATAATGAGCAAGTCTCTGAGTTTACCAAACGCCAGCAAGACGCCGCAAAAGAGGTGAAGGCTTACCGGGATAAGCTGATCTCCCTGATCACCGACGGGATTGACCGGGAAACGGATGCTTATGTGAAACTCAACGACGCGAAGAAAGAAGCTTTAAACACCCAGAAGGAAGCTGACAGTTACAAGAAACAGCTGGCGGAAAAATCTTCCGCCGTATCTGTCCTGGAATCAGAATATGCGTCGCTTCTGGGTGTGAGCGGCCGCAGCGCACAGGCAAGGCGCGACCAGCTGCTCAAAGAAATCGACGACGCAAAGGCAGAACTTCTCGAATTCCAGCAAGATCACGCCCTGGAGGAACAGTTAAAGTATCTTGACCAGGATTCCGAATCCTTTAAAACTGCCCAGGATTCACGAGCAGAACTGTTAAAAACAGATCTGGACGCCCAAAATTTGGCCATCTCGGAACTTCTTTCCGACACTGTTATCCATTCCGATGAAATTCTTTCTGACATCAAGCTGATGACGAAAAATTATGGGATGGAACTTGGCGACGCCCTCTCCCTTCCCTGGGAAAACGCATCTTCCGCCATGAAGGAATATCTCGTTATTTTAAATTCCATGGGAATCGGCATCGGCAATGTCAATGCCGGCGCGCCTTACCGTCCCACTTATAACCAGTCCATCGGCACCAGCAATTACAGCTATGCGCCTGGTTCCGTCAACTCTTTTAAGGAGGATGAAGCCTGGAAGGCCATCCAGCACGCTCTGGCGGTGGGCGGAGGAAAACGGTACGCTTCCGGCGCCAGGCATGTGCCCGAAGGGTTCCACCTGACCAACGAATCCGGCCTGGAAGCCATTCTGACAAAAGAAGGGCTTCTGACGCCTTTTGTGGGTTCCGGGACTGTGTTCAATGAAAAAGCCACCGACGTACTTTACCGTTTTTCCAACGCCCCGGAAACATATCTGAAAAAGTTCCTGAAACCGGTAAATCTTTCCGCTGTTTTACCTTCCGTTTCCCCGGTTACGCTCCATTACGACAGCCTGGTCACGGTAAAGGGCGATGTGATCGAAGATACCATACCCAGCTTGTCCCAAGTTGTAGCCAACGCCGTTCCCGCTGTCAAGCAGGATCTGCAAAGGGAGCTTAAGCTCCTTGGAAAGACTGTAAACTTATATAGATAATTGAAGGGAGGGACTAATATGTCCACATTATTTTGCGACGATTTTTTATTCCGCCAAAAACGGATGTCCGACTTTGGCCTGGTCAGCGCTTCTTTTGACAATCCGGGCTTGTCTCCAAAGGAAATCGGTTTAAAAAAGACGCTTCACACAGCCCAGGACAGCATAAATCCTGTCAGAGAATTATACCGTGTCTCTTACAGCGGCCCCCTGGTTTTCGCGGGAACCATGATGCGGGAAAACGCTTCCCCCATTCCCATGGAAACCTTCCGGGAAATCGTCCGCTGGCTCACGGCCGGTTCCTATGAACGGCTGTATATCTCAAACGAAGCCTGTGAAGGCGCTTATTTTAACTGTGTGTTTTCCGATATCATGCCCTATGAGAACAACGGGCTTCCCATCGGGATCACATTTGAAGTCACCTGCGACGCCCCCTACGCATGGGAAGAGCTTTCCGTGGCCGGGGCGTCTCCCATCACCATAAATGTCACCACGGACGACGTCTTAAACCCGGTCCGGCCCACATTCCGTTTCACCTGCCCTGCTTCCGGGCAGGTGGAAATCACCAATGAAACCACCGGGGACATCCTGCGCCTGGACGATATGCTGGCGGGAGAAACATGTACCGTTGATACAAAGCGCCTTACCTTAAGTTCAGATATTCCGGGGAGGAATTACTATTCTTCTTTCAACCGGGTCTGGCCTCTGCTTGTCCCGGGAGAAAACATGATTTCCTTTACCGGATTTCCCTCTCTGGAAATCACGGCAGAGCTTCCGAGAAAGGTGGGATACTGATATGTTAGCTGATATGCAGTTGTTAAAAGACTTGCATCTTAAAAAATTTTATCTGGCAAATCCAGACAGGACGCTTCTCGGCGTCCTGTCTGACTTGACAGACAAGAAAGGGACTTTCCGCCTGACGCCTTACAGCGAAATTTCTTTTTCCATCAGGCGGACGCCGGAGAATGAGTCCCTGTACTTAAAACTCACAAAGCTCCAGAAAATTTTTCTGGAGGATGTGGGCTGGTTCATCCTGGAGGAGCCTGAAGTTTCTTCCGACGGAATCTCCGAAATGAAACAATGTACCATGTACTCTGAGGAATATGAGCTGACCGGGCGCATGCTCCGGGATTTTTACCTGAATACCAACACCCCCGGAAGCATCGGGACGGCGCAGGACGGGTTTGTCACTTTTTATAATGAAGAAAATCCGTCCTTAAGCGCCCTCCATCTTGTGCTGGAAAAGTTCCCCGGCTGGACCATCGGATATGTCCATCCACTCCTGGCAAGCGCCAAAGCCATCGGAGCTTTTTCCGTGGAATCCCAGGACGTTTACAGCTTCCTCACCGACAGCCTGGCTAAAGCAGCCCAGTGTCTTTTTCTTTTTGATATCACCTCCCACACCGTAAATGCCTGGCCATGGGAACACTTTGGGGAAACTTATGACGTCTACCTCTCCCATGATTCCCTGATCCGGGATCTGAGCCGTTCCCCCGTGGACGAAAGTTCCCTGGTGACAGCTCTTTTCGTGGAAGGCGCAGAGGGTTTGAGTATCCGGGAAGTCAACTGCGGTTTCGACGAGCTTTACGACTTATCCTATTATTACAACAAAATGCCCCAGGAACTTAAAAATGCCTGGGAAAACTGGTTGTCTTTGAAAGAAGCCCATGTGGATGATTACAGGCAGGCCATCCTTTCCTATACAAAGGCCCTGGACAGCGCCGAAGCCCTCAGGAACCTGCTGCCGGAAGACTCTTCCAGCCAACTGCCTGAGGATTATGGGATTTTTGCCCTGGAGACAAAACTTTCCAACATCAATGCTTCCATTTCCAATTATAAAGAAATGGGATTTGATTCCCCGGGAAGCAGCCGCTACCTGGAATACCTGGAACTCCTGGAAAAGCGGAAAAAGTTTCAGGCGGAAAAAGACGCCAAAGAACTCCGCCACCAGGCGTTTTTGGATACTGCGGGAAGAAACAAGAAAGCCCTGGAAGAGATCGCTGCGTTTGTGTCATGGGAGAAGAATTTTAATGAGGGACAGAGGAAGCTCCTCTCCCACTATATCCGGGAAGGGACTTACCAAAATGATACTTTCCTGACCACGTCCCTCTTTACCCCGGAACAGGTGATACAAAAAAAATGGGAACTCAAAGAGTACGCCCTCGACCGGCTTTCTGAGATGGCAAGGCCACAGTATTCCATTTCCACCAGCCTCTCCAATCTGGCACAGATCGAAGGATATGAGCCTGTCCTGGAAAAAATGAGACTGGGGCACAAAATCACCGTCTTGTTCCATGAGTTTACGGATATCCCTCTCCGGCTCCTCTCTTTCACCCTGGATTTCGACGATGTCTCCTCCCTTTCCGTGGAATACAGCAACGCTTCCCGGAGCCGGAACGGGGTATCGGATCTGGCCTATCTCCTGGAAAGTGACAGCGGATACACAGGAAACTCCTCTTCCGGGCGCAGTTCTTCCTATGGAACCTCAGAAGGCGGGGAATATGTCACCCGTGAAGAACTCCGTTCCCAGCTTTTTAATCTGTCCCTCCAGGAAAAGAACGGGCTTTCTTTATCCTCCCGGGATATTGCCTGTCTCACCGACCTGGTAAATGGGAAGTTCAATACTTTTGACGGGAATTACGTGATCACCAAAGCGTTGGAAGCCGACGAAGCATCCATAGGCCGGCTGACTGCAAAAATCCTGCAAAGCGGGTACGCAGAAATTGACCGCCTGGTCGGTGAAAACGCTTCCCTAAAACTTTTAAATACCGACACAGCCCATATCAAAACTCTTCTGTCCGGTTCTGCCGGGGTCGGAGAGCTTCAGGCCATCCGCCTCACCGCCGCCAATACGGTCATAGACGAAGCCGTAATCCGGGATTTGATTGCCGCGAAGATTTCTGTGGGAGATCTACTGGCCCAAACTGCCGTCAGTGAAGAAATCGTCCTCATTTCCAAAGAGGGGAAGCCTGTCATTTCTTTCAAAGACGGGACACAGCAGTTTTATGATTCCGATGGGAATGTGAGAATCCAGATTGGCCAGGACAGCCAGGGTGCCTTTCATTTTGTGGTCTATGATGAAACCGGGAAAGGAATTTTAATGGATTCTTCGGGAATCCGGGAAGCTGCCATCAAAGACGGCACCATCAAAAACCATATGATCGCCGACGGCGTCATCGGGAAGGACAAGCTGGCTTTTGAAACCGTAGAAGCCAATGCACAGGGAGGCGTGGATATTTCCAAAATATATGACGGAAACGGCGGGCTTTTTGGAGCCGCTTACGAGTCCTTTAAGGAGAATACGACACAGGGGATCACCCTGCTGGCCGACCAGACTTCCAAGGAACTGAAAACCAAGATCGACAAGTCGGAAGTCCTCACTGTTTACAAGGAAGAAACCGACGAAAATGGAACTGTCACCACAGTTCCCCAATCAAAAACCATCCTCGACGCCATGAACCATACCATTAACCGTCTGGAAGGCGCTTTCACAGAGGTTGGGCAGACCATGACTACCATTGAAGGTCTGCGGACAGAAATGAAAAGTGAGAATACCCAGCTGGCCCTGACGGTGGAGGGAATCCGTTCGGAAATCAGAAACGCGACGACAGTGGCCGATGAGGAAGGGAATTTTGTCACCATGGAATCCTTCTATCACAACTACCTTCAGACAGCCAAAGAAGAAAGCCTGCGCATGGCCGCCTATCTCAACGGAATCTTCGACGGCAGTAATGAGGCCATGGCCAAAAAGTTTGAATCCATGATTGATACCACGGCCCAGGGACTCACTGCAAAGTTTGTCACCTCCGACGATCTCCACTCGGAAATTTCTGCCCAGATCGAAGCCAGCGCCGAAAGTATCCAGTATATTTTTAAACACTTTGAACATGGCTTTGACACCACCGGTATCCACTTTAACCACGAGGGAATCGTCGTGGAAAGCGCCTCCGGCGAAGAACAGGACAAGACGTTGAAGACAGTCCTTGGCTCTGGAGGGCTGAACGGTTATTCCATGGAGGGCCAGACGCCCCAGAAAATATTTTATCTGACGGAAACCGGCTCAGGCCAGAAGGAAGCCACCCTGGACACTGGGGTAATCAACTTTAAGATGTCTTCTGCCGACCAAAAGCCGGCCTTTCAGACGAGAATCCAGACCATGGCCCATACCTTAAACGGAGCCACCGGCGCCAGGAAGGTATTGGCTTTTATGAAACCATAAGGAGGTATTTACATTGGCAACTGCAACTTATGAAGCCTGGTCAGGCTATTTAAACTATGGAGGGGGAACTGGAATCGCCCTCCAATTAATCTTAAGCTCCACAAGCAACGGCCCCCAAGCCAACACTTCCACCATATCCTACTGGCTCAGGTGGACAAAAAAGGGGACAAGCGACGGCGGTTACAGCTACAGCTACCAGAATTCGCTTATTTTGAAAATCAATAATACGACGTTGGTGGATACCGCCAACTGGGGAAGAGTGGATATAAACGGTATCCCCGCCGGAGGGTATATCGAATTCAAGTCCGGCGCCATTACTGTTCCCCATGACGCAAACGGCAACGCCTCTGTTTCCTACTATGCCAGGTTCCGCCAGACCCAGCGAAGCGACTGTGACTACATCATCGACAGCGCTTCCAGCGGCAATTTTATCCCTGATAAGATCAACCGCTACGCTTCTGTCACGCTGGCTGTCACAGGAACCACAAAAAACAGTATCACAGTAAAAGCCGCCACTTCGCTCCCCTGCAAAATTTTCAATTTCCAGTATTATTATAATAATCAGTGGCTGGCCACCGACAATGATACTGCAAAACCCACCCCGGCGGCTGTCTATAGCGGAAAAAACACCACCACCTACACCCACACTTACCAGAACCTAAAATATGCCACCAGTTATAAGTTCCGCTGCCTGGTGACAACCACTGCCGGGATGTATACGGGAAGCGGCGGCGTCACGCCGGTCAGCGGTACGACAAAATCTCCCGCTCCCGTGACCCTGACGGGAAGCGCCTTGTCTCCCGGCTCCAATCTGGCCTTTTCTTTGAACAGGCCGGATTCTGGCGCCAGCTACCGTATGGAAATACGCATCGGCTCCAAAAACGGGACGTTGCTTCATCAGGATTCTTCCAACCAGACGGCAGCTTCCCGCAGTATTCCCGTAAACTGGAATACCATTTACAGCGCCTACCCGGCCGCCACTTCCGGGGCGCTGTGGATCCGTATCTCCACTTACGCAAACGACTCCGGAAAGTACCTGGAGGAGAAAGTCTACACCCCTTCCCTAAGTTTCGCCTCCGTCGATCTGAATCCCGTCATAGAGGAGGGGTTTATTGAATCCTGTTACATAAGCCTCCCGGAGGGCCTTTCAGATAAAGAGTTCCCTGAAAACCATATTCCCACAGACACTTCCGCCTCTGTCTATGTAAAATGGCTCCCTTCCAAAGTTACCCTGAAAAACGGGGCTTCTCTGAAAGGATTCCAGGTGACATGGAACGGCCAGAAAGGAGGAGTCAGCTCTTCCACTTCTTTCCAGGCTGCCAGCACGAAAACCGGAGAAAATCCCCTCCAGATCACCGCCACAGACAGCCGCGGAAAAACGGCTTCTGTAACTGCCGCTGTGATCCAGTCCGTCCCTTATGAACTCCCCGTCATCCATCTGTCGGCAGTGCGGGACGGATATACCAAAAATGTGGCCATTGCCGGGACTATCCGGATCCACCCCCTCACCATAGGCGATGTTTCCTACAACGATAAAGTCATCACCGTCGGCTGGCGGGAGGAAGGGCAAGCCCAATGGACAGACATTACGGCTGATGTGCCCTTAAGACAAACGGATGAAGACGGAGTCTTTCAGATTAACCACATGGTTTCCGATACCTTCGATCTGTAAAAATCCTGCCAGATACAGGTTTCTGTCTCCGACCTGGCCGGGCATACAAATACCAGGACTTTCCAGATTCCAAAAGCGGCTCCCCTTCTGACCCTCTGTGACGACGGGGCTGCAGGCATCAACTGCTACCCGGAAGACCACCATGTACTCACAGTAAAGGGAAACACCAAGCTCACAGGAAGCTCCTCCGTCCACTCTGCCTCCGGCAGGGAAGGCGCTTCCGGCTACGTCCAGATTGCCGAAATCGGAATCAACGGCGCTTATACAGATGCCCCCATCACCATGGAGCTTTGCAGAAGGCATACGGATCGGACCTGTACTTTGTATATCCAGTTCCAAAGTTCGGAAACGAACGACCCGCCGCTTAAAACTTTTCTGTTTTACGGAACTGATTACCAGTGTTATCTGTCCCGCACCGAAAGCAGTGTCTGGAAGCTGTATGTCCAAAAAACAGACCAGAATGACCACATTGGCGTCCTCCGCTGCCATGTCCCCATGTATGAACTGAACAACGTATTGATCACCTGGACAAACCTTCAGGTGGAAAACCTTCCAGAAGGATCCGTCGCCGCTTTCGGCAATGAAGTGCATTATGGTACATTCCATAACCACGGAAATATAAGCCTTAATACTTCCGGTTCCGGTTATTTCCTGAAAGATTCCACCGGATACCAATATCCCGGCCTCTATGACAATGGAGGTCTTTGGATTGGAGCCACACAGGCAGCCGCAAGGCATCACCGGGGAGCCACTTATATCTCCACCGGCCACAGCGGCAGCGCCGGACATCCGACAGCTTATGTCTCCGTCCCCAATGCCTCCAACAACGGAGCCTCCACTTACGGGCTGTACCATTCCGGCAATTATACTTCCATTCCAACTGCTACCACTGCCAAAGCCGGGCTGATGAGCGGGGCAGATAAGCTGAAGCTGGACCGTATGAAGGCGGGTGGTATTGTGGGCGGCACTCTTGTAGCTAAGCCCGGCGGCGCCACTTCGGCTAAAATTGTCGCCCTCTCCACCATGAACAAGACATTCAACACTTCATTCACAACTACAAGCGTAGCCGGACGTATTCATGTCCTGGCCAGTAATGGAGATGCGATTGCCAATCCGGCCCATATCAACGGGGTATCCTTCAACTACAATGACAACTACTGGTACGCCGTTTTTGACCGTTCCGTCCAGGGAAGTATCCGTATCAACTGGATCGCCATCTGCCTGACTGCGATACAGTAAAAGGGCTTCAGCGATATAATTCCTCTCCGCCTGCACCAGATCGCGTGAGCGGTGACTGAAAGGAAATGGCAAAAGCCAATATGACCTTGGCGGCTCTTATCATTTAGACACTTCTGTATGCTTCTGTTGTCAAGAGGGAATGGCAATGATATAATTGTAAATAAATTAAGAAACAAAAAACGGAGGAGGAGCCCATGGGTAGGACTATTTTATGCCAGCACTGTAAATCCACTTTTGA
>CAOKOS010000047.1 GCA_948470255.1 uncultured Lachnotalea sp. | reverse complement strand
AAAAAGCTCCGCGAGGATCGCACTGCGGCGGAGAGGAACTATATCGCTGAAGCGACCCGCCGTAGGCGGAGAATCCTGCGTAGGCAGGATTCTTTGTTCTTTATAGGAAACTGCGTCCTATAAAGTAAAAAAGCTCCGCGAGGATCGCACTGCGGCGGAGAGGAACTATATCGCTGAAGCGACCCGCCGTAGGCGGAGAATCCTGCGTGGCAGGATTCTTTGCTCTTTATAGGAAATTGCGTCCTATAAAGTAAAAATCTTCCAGAGGATGCGCAGTTCGCGGAAAGGAAATTAGCCTTTCAGGCCCGCTCATGCGCGGCGATTACGTAAAGCGCAATCTTTGTTCCTTTATTTACTTAAATGAATTTCAGCTTTCTTTTTCCGGTCAGAAGTATTATAATTGTAGCGCAGCTAACGGGCGGACATGTCAGCGGATATGTTGGCTATGGCAGAAAACCGGACGGGAGGAAAGGGAAAAAATCCATGAATACAGACAAAAGACAGACAATTTGGGAACAGCTGAAAAAGTTTATGGATGAAAGTGAATACATTTTAGTGGGGATTGGGGAAGAATGGGAGTTAAAATCACCAGATGTTTCTTTGAGAGAGGCATATGGAAGATTGAAGGTTCTTCTCGGTGACAGAGATTATTTTTTGGTGACAACGGCTTTTGACGGTTTGATTCATGATATGGGATTTGCGGAAGAGAAATTGGTGGCGCCTTGCGGCGATAGAAACAGGCTTCAGTGTAGCGCTGCCTGTACAAATCAGCTTTGGAAGAGGGGGATGGAACCGCCAGACGGCCTTTGCCCTCACTGCGGAGAGCCGCTGGCAGACAATACAATAGAATCGAAACCGTACGTGGAGGCAGGATATCTGCCTCAATGGGAAAGATATATGGGATGGCTGCAAAAAAGCGTCAACCGGAAACTCTTTATTTTGGAATTGGGGGTAGGCTTTCGGACACCGACGGTGATTCGCTGGCCTTTTGAAAAAACGGCATATTTGAATCAGAAGTCTTCTTTCTGCCGGGTTCATGAGAAACTGTCCCAGCTTCCCGACAATCTGGGGGGACGGGGGATATCTGTGGCGGAAAACAGTGTGGACTGGTTAATCAATGGAAACGTTTTTTAAAGGGGAAAAGATGAAGCGATACGAAATGGATATGTGCAGCGGCCCTTTGTTTCGGAAGCTGGTCCGCTTTTTAGTGCCGTTAATTTTATCGGGAGTGCTGCAGCTGGCCTTTAATGCAGCAGATATGATTGTGGTGGGGCGTTTTACCGGCAGCGAGGCATTGGCTGCAGTGGGGGCCACTACTTTTTTGATTAATCTGCAGGTGAATCTCTTTATCGGGGTTTCCGTGGGAGCCAATGTCATAGCGGCCAGGTATTTTGGAGCAAAAAGTGACAAGGATATTTTTGAAACTGTCCACACGGCAGTTTTAATGGCAGTCATCGGAGGCGTACTGATGATTCTGGTGGGGAATCTTGTGGCAAAGCCGGTTCTCGGATGGATGGGAACCCCAGATGATGTCATTGAAGGTGCGGTACTGTATATCAGGATTTATTTTTGCGGGATGCCGGCTCTTATGCTCTATAATTTTGGAGCAGCTATTCTCAGGGCAGTGGGAGACACAAAAAGACCTTTATATTTTTTGTCCTTTGCAGGTGCCGTCAATGTGTGTTTTAATTTATTTTTTGTGGTTGCCCTGCATATGGGAGTGGCCGGAGTGGCTTTGGCGACTGTGATTTCCCAGGTGATATCAGCAGCTCTGGTGATTTACTGCCTGTGCCGGAGCGAAGGCGTATATAGGCTTTATTTTCAAAAGTTACATATTTACACGGATAAAGTATGGGCGATTTTAAAAGTGGGCTTATCGGCCGGCTTTCAGAGTGTGCTTTTTAACGTTGCGAATATTATGGTACAGTCGTCAGTGAATACTTTTGGTTCCCTGGTAATGGCGGGAAATACGGCAGCCAATAATATTGAAGGATTTGTTTATGTGACAATCAGTTCCACCAGCCAGGCTTCCATCAGTTTCATCAGTCAGAACATGGGGGCAAAACAGTATAAGCGTGTTAAGACTGCTTTTAAAGAGTGTATTTTGATCACCGCTGTGGTGGCCGGCGGCCTAGGGACGGCGGCTTATGTGTTTTCTCCCTGGCTGCTGAGGCTGTACACTTCAGATCCAAGGGTAATTGCTTACGGCATTACTAGGCTGGGAGTGGTGGCGCTTTCTTATGGCCTCAATGGCGTCCAGGATGTGATGGCTTCCAGTTTCCGGGGAATGGGTTCACCGGTTATGCCTATGGTTGTATCCCTGACGGGCATTTGTTTTACCAGGATTTTCTGGGTGCTTGTTGTTTTTCCCATTTGGCATACCAGGACTGTACTTTATATGGCATATCCTGTTTCCTGGGCAGTGACAATTATGATGAATCTTATATGTTATTTTGTCATTAAGAAAAAATGGCTGGATCCTTATATTGACAAAACTTAAAAAATTTCTGCCTAAAAAGCCTTTTTTTCTTAAGAAAATAGGCGTATTCTTCTATTGTATGGTGAGACTGACTGTGATAAAATAGTTCATAGCTTCGAGATTTGACAGGATATGGGGACAAAATTTATGATAGCGATTATTGATTATGACGCGGGAAATTTAAAAAGTGTGGAAAAAGCGCTGGATTTCCTTGGAGAAGAAACCTGCATCACCAGAAACCCAGGTGAAATCCTGGCAGCGGATAAGGTGATACTTCCCGGTGTGGGAAACTTTGGGGACGCCATGGGAAAGCTCCATCAGTACGGCCTCTGTGAAGTGATTCATCAGGTGGTAGACCGCCGTATTCCTTTTCTGGGAATCTGCCTAGGACTTCAGCTCCTGTTTGTAGGAAGTGAAGAGTCGCCCGGGGTTCCTGGCCTTGGGATCCTGCCGGGAGAGATTGTGCGGATTCCGGATGGGGCCGGCCTTAAAATCCCCCATATTGGATGGAATTCCCTGGAGATAAAAGAGGGTACAAGGTTATTTAAAGACATTGCAAACGGCTCTTATGTATATTTTGTCCATTCTTATTATCTGAAGGCACAGGAAGCGGATATGGTGGCGGCCACGACGCAGTATGGCGCCTGTATCCATGCTGCCGTGGAGCGTGAAAATGTGTTTGCCTGCCAGTTTCATCCAGAGAAGAGCAGTGGTATAGGGCTTCAGATTCTTAAAAATTTTGCTGGGGTTTCTTAGAAGACAGGAGGAGACAGATGTTTACGAAACGAATTATCCCCTGTCTGGATGTCCATGGCGGACGGGTGGTCAAAGGAGTTAATTTTGTCAATTTAAGAGATGCGGGAGATCCGGTGGAAATTGCAGCTGCCTATGATAAAGCCGGGGCGGATGAAGTGGTATTTCTTGATATTACAGCCTCTTCCGATGCCAGAAACACAGTGGTGGACATGGTACGAAGGGTGGCGGAAAAAGTGTTCATTCCTTTTACTGTGGGCGGAGGGATCCGCACAGTGGAAGACTTTAAGGCGCTTCTTAGGGAAGGGGCTGATAAGATTTCCGTCAATTCTGCAGCCATAACAAACCCTTCCCTGATTTCTCAGGCGGCTGACAAGTTCGGAAGCCAGTGTGTGGTGGTTGCCATTGATGCAAAGCGCAGGGAGGATGGTTCCGGCTGGAATATTTATAAAAACGGCGGGCGTATTGATACGGGGATTGACGCCGTCTGGTGGGCCATGGAGGCGGACAGGCTGGGGGCGGGGGAAATCCTCCTGACCAGCATGGACTGCGATGGGACAAAAGCAGGTTATGACAATGAGCTGACAGCCACGGTGGCGGAAAATGTTTCCATTCCGGTGATTGCTTCAGGCGGTGCGGGATGCATGGAGCATTTTTATGATACCCTTACAAAAGGTAAAGCGGATGCAGCGCTGGCGGCATCACTGTTCCATTATAAAGAACTGGAAATTAAGGAACTGAAAGGCTATCTGGCGGGACGGGGGATTTCCGTCCGGCTGTAAAAAGGACAAAAGGTGAGAGTATGGGGGCTATTTCCAATGACTGGCTGGAACCGCTTTCGGCGGAATTTAAAAAACCATATTATGCCAGGTTATATAAAACGGTAAAAGAGGAATATAATACTAGACAGATATTTCCAGAGGCGAAAGAGATATTTTCGGCATTTGAGCTGACACCCCTCCATAAAGTAAAAGTGGTGATTCTGGGACAGGATCCGTATCACAATGTGGGGCAGGCTCATGGCCTTTGCTTTTCTGTGAAGCCGGGGGTGGAAATCCCTCCGTCTCTTGTGAATATTTATCAGGAGCTCCATGACGACTTGGGCTGTTATATTCCCAATCATGGATATTTGACAAAATGGGCAGAGCAGGGTGTGCTGCTCTTAAATACCGTGCTGACGGTGCGTGCCCATGCCGCAAATTCCCACCGGGGAATCGGCTGGGAAGAGTTTACGGATGCTGCCATAAAGGCGCTTGACGAGCTGGATCATCCCATTGTCTTTATTTTATGGGGACGTCCCGCCCAGGGTAAGAAAGTGATGCTTCACAACAGGAATCATCTGATCCTGGAGGCGCCTCATCCCAGTCCCCTTTCTGCATCCCGGGGATTTTTTGGAAGCCGTCCCTTCAGCAAGGCCAATGAGTTCCTGAAAGCCCATGGCGCAGAGCCGGTGGATTGGCAGATTGAGAATATTGGGGAGGGAGTATGAGCATTTTAGAGTTTATTAAGGTTCTTGTTTTCGGCATTGTAGAGGGAATTACAGAATGGCTTCCCATCAGCAGTACCGGGCACATGATACTTTTGGAGGATCTTCTTCCGCTTGATGTGACGCCGGAATTTATGGAGATGTTCCGGGTGGTGATTCAACTTGGCGCTATTTTAGCGGTGTGCCTGCTTTTTTTCCGAAAGCTGAATCCTTTTTCGCCAAAAAAGAATGTCCGTCAGAAGAGGCAGACATGGAAGCTTTGGGGAAAGGTGATTGTGGGCTGTATCCCCGCGGGAATTTTGGGGGTTTTGTTCAACGACTGGTTTGACGAAAATTTTTACAACAGCTATGTGGTGGCGGCAACGCTGATTATTTATGGTATTTTGTTTATCCTTCTGGAGTGGAGGAATAAGCGCCGTTATTTTTCTGTGGAGCGCCTTCCCCAGCTTACTTATGGAGATGCGCTGATTGTCGGGCTTTTTCAGGTGCTTTCTCTGGTTCCAGGGACTTCCCGCTCAGGTTCAACCATTTTGGGCGCTATGCTCATAGGTATTTCAAGGCCCATTGCAGCGGAGTTTTCGTTTTTCATGTCCATTCCGGTCATGTTTGGAGCCAGTTTCCTAAAGCTTATTAAATTTGGCTTTGATTATACGGGGACAGAGGTGGCGGTGCTGCTTACCGGTATGATATCCGCGTTTCTTGTTTCTGTGTTTGCAATTCGCTTCCTGATGGGATACATCAGGAAAAAAGATTTTACTGCTTTTGGTATTTACCGGATCGTGTTGGGTGTCCTGGTGCTTCTGTATTTTTTTGTAAAGGGACAGATGGCAGCGTAATTTGTAGAGAAAGACTTAAGGAGTAATGTTATGGCAGAAATCAGACAGAACCGGCGTAGACCGGGGACGGGGGGATACAGAGAGCAAGAAGGGGCTTCAGTGGGCAATGGATACGGAGGGGCCGACAAAGGTTCCTTACGGGGAAGCGGATATGGGCGTACCGGACAGTTTTCCAGGCAGACGGATTATCATGAAGGCTTAGAAGAGGACACTATGCCCTGGAGTGAGTTTGACACAGACGAAGAAGAGTTTGTGCAAAGAAGAAGGCCGAAGCGTAAGAAACAAAAGGGAGTCCTGGGGCTTCTTTCTGCTTTGGGACCGATTCTTTATTTTCCGATGATGATTTTTTATCTGGAGTTTGCTTTCCATATATATATGGGAGAGGGTATCAGATACCTTCCTGTGTGGTTGTTTTTTTCCGTATCCATGGGCTTTTTTCTTTCTTTGTTTACCATCAATTTCAGCTTTCGGGCCAACCGGATCATCACTTATATTATTACATTTTTGGTGAGTCTGGTCTATATGATTGAGATGATGACAAAGAAGATCCTGGCCACCTACTACCAGCTGTTCAGCATTGCGAAAACGGCGGCGGGAAACAAACTGACGGACTACATGGATTCCATCATTAAAGGAATCATGGGGAATCTCTTTGGGCTTCTTCTTATGCTCCTTCCTGTTATTTTTATTTTTGCCGTTGGGAGGAACTTCTACAACTTTAAAAGAAAGTGGATCGGCCTTTCCGGCGTAGTGGCGGGAGCTGTGGTGGTAACGCATCTGCTGGGGCTTTTGGTGGTCCATCTGCCCTGGAAGGGGGATTATACGCCTGGTGCGCTCTACAGGACAGATACCAATGCGGACGACCAGGTAAAACAGCTGGGTGTTGCAACGATGCTGCGGCTGGATTTGAAACATACTATTTTTGGCGTCAAAGTGAAGCGGGATGATGATTTTACTAATCCTACTTTTGCTGCGGAAACAAATCCAGCGGTAAGTCCCACAGGAGAAAGCGGGGAAAGCGGCGCCAATGTGAATGTGGATCTTCCGGATCAACAGACGGGGCTTTTCACCAATACAGACACCTCTCCCAATGTGATGAATGTGGATCTGGAAGCGTTGGCAACCAATGCCCCCAATGATGATCTGGCGTGGCTTTGTAAATATTTCAACAGCCAGACGCCCACCAATAAGAATCAATATACAGGGGCTTTTAAGGATTATAATGTGATTTTTATCACGGCGGAAGGGTTGACAGGCTATGGAATCAGCGAAGAGCTGACGCCTACCCTCTGGAAGCTGTCCCATGAGGGGTTTGTATTTAACAATTTCTATACGGCTCTTCATTTTACCAGTACCGCCGGAGGGGAGTGCCAGAATATGCTGGGGCTTTATCCGAAAAACGGCGGTGAGATCATTACACAGGACAGCGGAGCCAAAGGGACCAACTGGTATTTTAACCTGGCCCAGCAGCTAAACCGGGCGGGATACGTTTCTGCGGGCTACCATGCCAATGGGGATATGTATAAACGTCAGACATGCCATACCAACATGGGGTACAAATGGACCCAGGCGGAAAGCGGTTTTCAACTGGAATGGGATACCGCCCAAAACAAAGCCATATGGCCTCAGTCGGATCTCTATGCCATTGAGCAGACCATAGACCAGTATATTAACAGCGATAAGCCCTTTAACGTTTATTATCTGACCATCAGCGGCCATATGCAGTATGGGTTTGAAGGAAATGCCATGGCAAGAAAGAACCGGGATGCTGTCAGCAATACACCCTACACAGAGCTTACCCAAGGATATCTGGCCACTTGTATTGAGCTGGATAAGTCCATGGAATATTTGCTTAAGCGGCTGGAGGAAGCTGGGATTGCCGATAAGACTTTGATAGTGCTGTCTCCTGACCACATTCCCTATTTCAACATTGCCAATATGGAAGAACTTGCCGGAAAAAGCTTTGTAAACGGAGATACCGCTGCTTTGGCTGACGCCCTCAATGAGTCTATGATCCGTGATTATAATTTGTATAAGAATACGCTGATCATGTGGAGCGGCAGCATGAAGGAGCCGGTACAGGTAGACAAGGTCTGCTGCCAGGTGGATATCCTTCCTACGGTGTCTAACCTTTTGGGGCTGGAATACGATTCCAGGATGTTGTCCGGTACAGATATCCTGTCGGATTCGGCAGGGCTTGTGGCTTTCAATTCCGGCTGCTGGCTCAGCGATGCAGGATATTATAATCGCTATGAAGAGACTTTTACTCCGTCTGCCGGCGTGTCCATGACGCCGCAGGAACAGGAGGATTATGTGGCGGCCATGCGCAAGCAGGTGGCCAACCGGAGGGCGATTGCGGAGATCTGCCTGAAGGAGGATGCCTACGAATATATTTTCCCGGGGACTAAAAACAGTTCCAGCTTTTCACCATAAATAAATGGGAAGCTCCAGACGTGCTTTCCGGCTCTTATAAATGGGTCGGAAAGCACGTTTGGAGCTTCCTGCCATATTGAGGTTTGTAGGTTTTATTGTTTTAGAAAACAGACACTTCTTTTTCTTTGTGCACTTTAGCGATTGTATTTCCAAAGAAGGTTGCTATAATAGAGTGGATGTCATGGAGGACAGAAATAAAATACGGTTGTAAAACCTTCTTTGCGAGGAAAAAATGAAAAAGTCATACGAAATTGATATGTGCAGCGGCCCGGTATTCGGAAAAATTTTACGATTTTCGGTGCCGCTGATTTTATCGGGAGTTTTGCAGCTCCTTTTTAATGCGGCGGATATTATTGTGGTGGGACGGTTTACAGGAAGTGATGCCCTGGCGGCGGTGGGCTCCACCAGCGCTTTGATCAATCTTTTGGTAAACCTTTTTATCGGTGTGTCCGTGGGGGCCAATGTAATGGTGGCCCGGTATTATGGCTCAGGCAGTGAGAAAGAAGTATTTCAGACAGTCCACACAGCCATTTTGACGGCGGTTGTGGGAGGCTGTTTCATGATTTTTGCCGGAATTTTGGCAGCCCGGCCCGTACTGGAACTGATGGGGACGCCGGATGATGTACTATCCCAGGCTGTTTTGTATATGCGGGTTTATTTCATCGGGATGCCGGCCTTTATGGTATATAATTTCGGCGCGGCTATCCTGCGGGCCATCGGAGATACAAAGAGGCCGCTTTATTTTCTGTCGGCGGCCGGAGTGATCAATGTGTTGTTTAACCTGTTGCTTGTCATTGTCTTCCATATGGGGGTGGAAGGAGTGGCCATTGCAACGGTGGTTTCCCAGGTGATTTCCGCTGCATTGGTTGTTTTCTGCCTCAGCCGGAGCGAGGGAATGTACCGTCTGGAACTTCATAAGCTTCATATTCACAAAGATAAATTGGCGGCTATGCTGAAGATTGGCCTTCCGGCCGGATTTCAGGGCATGGTGTTTAATATTTCCAATGTGTTGATTCAGTCCTCTGTCAATTCCTTTGGCTCTCTGGCCATGGCCGGGAATACGGCGGCAAGTAACATTGAAGGATTTGTTTATATATCCCTTAATTCCATTTACCAGACAGCATTAAGCTTTACCAGCCAGAATATAGGGGCCAGGCAGTTTAAACGGGTGGACAGGGTATTGGTGGTCTGTATTTTAATCGCAACAGCACTTGGGACGGGGCTTGGCGTGGGCGCCTATCTTTTGGGAGACGTGCTGTTACATATTTATTCTTCGGATCCCCAGGTGATTGCATACGGGGTATCGCGTCTGGCCGTTATATCTGTGCCCTATGCATTATGCGGCATTATGGATGTGCTGGCGGGAAGCTTAAGGGGGATGGGCTGTTCTATTACACCGATGGTTACGTCTCTGGCTGGAGCCTGCCTCCTGCGTGTCCTTTGGATATTTACGGTGTTCCAGATTTATCACAGCTTGTTTACTATTTACATTTCTTATCCTATTTCATGGGCTTTGGTAATTCTTATGAATGTGGTTTCTTATGTGGTAATCAGAAAGCGGCGGTTTGGGCCGCCGCGGGGAATACGGATTTAAAAACAGGTGAAGGAAGAATTGGGCCTTTACAGACATTACTACTGTATGAATAGAGTGCGCTGGGATGGATAGCCGTTATCGGTTCCCGTCAAGGATGATAAATTTTGGTCTGCGACTTCTCCAGAAGGGGCATACAGGTAGCCGGGAGAAGTGCAGTATTGATTGAAGAAAGGATAACGTTGGGGGAGAGCGCATGTGGACAGGGATATATTTCACCTTTATCTGACCAGGTATGCTCTTGTCAACCGACGGTATTCTGCAGGAAATATAAAAAATGTCCGTTGAAAGATGATGGGTTTCATAGTATGATAAAAAATAAATGTATATTTTGCTAATTATATCATCAGCTGGCAGGAGACATATACAGGCGGTTGTCTTTGTCAGTCGATGGTGCAGGGAGATATAATATGAGTAAATCAATCCTCGAAATCTATAATAATATCAGTGTCCAGCAGTATAAAACGGATATGGGGTTTAAGGCGTTGGTGGAAGGCGTACATGATAATATGTTTGTGATTCCAGAATATCAGAGGAAATACCGTTGGGATAAATTACAAGTGGAAGAATTAGCTTCTTCATTGATTAGGGGATTGCCGATTCCTCCAATCTATACTTATCGGAATGGAAAAGGGCAGCTGGAAATTCTCGACGGGCAGCAGCGGATTATGAGCCTATATTTCTACTACATCGGTAAATTTTTTAAAAACGAAAAAAAAGGCGGATTTGATTATCAGAAAATAGATGTGGAAGCTGCCGGAAATTTTGCAGCGGCGCTTGAAAAAAAATATGAGCTTGCCCCTACTGATTTTTATATGTATATAGGTGAAGAGAAGTGTGATATCAGTTATAGCCATTTGCCCATAGAGTTAAGAAGAAAAGTGGATTATCTGGTCATTGCCGTGGTAGAAATAAAAATTTCCAATCAGGATAAAAAAGATGAATTTTTGCATAAGATTTTTGCCAACCTGAACAGCGGGGGAATAGTGTTATCCAATCAGGAGTTAAGAAATGGCCTTTATCCATGTGCATTTAATCGTGCTCTGAAAAAAATAAATGAAAATAATGAAAGATGGAGAAAATTATGGGGGAAAATAGATGATAAAGATGGGGATTTGGAAATGCTATACCGGTTATCTGCATTGAAGACATATGTTACTTATAATAAAGATGGATATAAAATTGAAGCATATACGAGATCTACCAAAGAGATGATTGATAGATTTGCAGAAAAAGCGTTTTCTTTAAGTGACAGGGAAGTGACAGAACATGTAAATAGTATCGAAGCTTTTATTTCCAGATTATGTATTTCCAGAAAATATTTTTTAAAAACAACATTGGTGGAAGGATTATATGTGGTTTTTGAGAAACGCAATATTACATGTGACATAACAGATGAAATATGTGCAGAGATATCCGCAAAGAAGTTTTTTAAAGAATCGACTGCAGGTGGAACCATTGGAATGGCAAATATGAATAAGAGGTGGAAAGGTATCTATGACGTCTTATCAAAATATGCTCAACGAACTGATTAAAATTGTGCAGGGAGATAAACTGTCCTATGATAGTACGATTGTAATTGGCAACAATTCAAGCGGAAAATCGGAACTTCTGAAAAAGCTTTTAACGAAAGCAGGATCTGAGAGTTGGTATTTGATTGATTCTGTAAACAGAGGTTTTTGTGTGGAACAGATCTTCAAAATGGATGAGGAGGCATTAAAGCTTCAGTTTTCAGAAAAAATAGTAGAACACCGGTTAAGCGAGGAAAACTATAATCAGAAAGATACCTTTTATTACATGGGCGTTCCCACACCCATAGAGAATTTTTATTTTGAGTTTGCTGATGAAATAAAGAGAATGATATATCAATTTTTGAATGTGGAGTTGGAAATCAGACAGTCAGAAGTAGGATACAAGGCGTATCTGGACGAAGCCGAAGTATCGCTTTCCAGCGGGTATCAGGCACTGCTCCGCATCTTTATGGAGATGGAATATGTAAAGCGTACAATGAAAAAGGGAGTCGTTGTGATAGATGAAATAGACGAGTTTCTTTTTGCATACAACAGCGGACGTATTTTTGAATTTCTGAGACAGGAATATCAACAATTTTCTTTTATTGTTACAACACATTCAGCAGATTTAATTGCCGGAACAAAAGAAGCAAATATCATATTGCTGTCGGAAGGGACATATGAGCTTTTGGATGCGGGGGATTTTAACAGTATTTCCCAGGTTTATAATATTTTTAACAGTCTTTTTCAAGAGCACGGCCTCATCGATGAGAGAGAACAAACAGATACACGCCTGAGGCGACTGTTGAATAATAAGGCAGCTGGTATCTGGAATGAAGAGAATCAAAAGGAACTTATGGAAATAAAGAGTATGAATTTAACAAAGGTTCAAAAAGTACTGGTCAGACAGATTGAGGAGTGGTGAACATGCATGGAAATATCTATGTTTTGGATATGCCGGATTTTCAGCCGGTGTATGCTGAAGATGTTTCCTATGGGTATCGTGGAAAAAGAGGCGTTCGATTAAAAGAATTATTATTGGAAACCAGCCATTTTCATTGCATGTATTGCTTTGCATCTTTAAAAGGAGACAGAACTGACCTTGGGGAGCTTGAGCATTCCATTGAAAAAACATTAAGTAGTTATTTGGAAGAGTGTGTCCCCAATATGGCGATTGCCTGTCATAATTGTAATCAATCTTTGAAACGCGTAGGAGAAAAACGGCGAAAAGATAAAATAAAACCATATCTGGAACAGTATGAGAAAGCGCTTACTTGCCGAAGTACGGAATGTAAAACTTTTTGTAGGGCCTATGGGGAATTAAGAAAGCAGTACTGCCGATTAAATAAACTGAATTTGCAGCCATATGGTATGAAGGGAGAATATTCAGGCCTAGAGTACAGGATCCAGTATGATATTATGAGCGCTGAATTTATTCCAAGCAAAAATTATCGTTATGATGATCGTGATATAGAAATATTAGATCACCATATTAGACATTTTAAATTAAATGATAGAGATTACAGAACAGAGGCATTGATCGAATTTATTGAAGATACTATCGAAGCCGACGGGAAGTATAACAGTCATGAAAACAGATATTCCAATTATATTGTCGATCTGTTTGTGGAAAAAATCAAAGGATATTCGTCGGGAGAAGTGCTGAAAATCTGTGAGCAGATATACATAAACTACCAGCTCCGGCATATAACCAGAAAGAGAAATTTATAAAAATTTCACAAAGTAGTTCCTGCCATTGTAAAACGCATAATATTTCTAAATATAAAGAAGGCATCGAAAAATACCAGTTTTGTATTTTTCGACGCCTCTTTTTTACTTTATAGGAAATTGCGTCCTATAAAGTAAAAAACCCTCCGGGGGAAGCGCAGTTCGCGGAAAGGAAATTAGCCTTTCAGGCCCGCTCACGCGCGGCGATTGCGCTTTGCGCAATCTTTGTTCTTTTTACACCTGTTTCAGGTTTTTCTGTGCTGTTGCCAGCATCAGCTTGATTCTGTTGAGCTGGTTCACTTCGCTGGCGCCGGGATCGTAGTCCACGGCGATGATATTGGAGTCGGGATAGTGCCTGCGTAGTTCTTTGATGACGCCTTTTCCCACCACATGGTTGGGAAGGCAGCCAAAGGGCTGGGTGCAGACAATATTGTTGGTTCCGGTGTGGATTAATTCCAGCATTTCGCCTGTTAAGAACCAGCCTTCGCCGGTCTGGTTCCCTAGGGAAACAAAGGGGGAAGCCAGTTCTGCCAGGTTTTCGATTTTTGCCTGAGGCAGGAAATGGCGGCTGGCATTGAGTTCTGTGCGGGCTGTTTTTCGGAGCCATTCCAACAGGGAGATTCCCATATTACACAAGCGGGCGGTGGACTTTTTGGAACCAAGGTGCTCCGCTTTGAAATTGGTATTGTAGAAACAGTATAACAGGAAATCCATCAAATCTGGCATGACGGCTTCTGCGCCTTCCGATTCCAGAAGCTCCACCAGGTTATTATTGGCCAGAGGGGAGAATTTCACAAGAATCTCACCCACAATGCCGACTTTGGGTTTCCTCATCTCCTCATGGATGGGAAGGCTGTCAAAATCCTGGATGATGGCACGGACATTTTTCTTAAACCGGCCCATGGAGGAGCGGCGCCTGGTCAAATCCTGGATACAGCGCTGTTCCCATTTTTTGTGAAGCTCATTTGCGGATCCGGGAACCAGTTCATAAGGACGCATGTGGTAGAGAACCCGCATAAATACATCGCCATAGACGATGGCCTGCAAAGCTTTCATTAAAAGCGGCAGGGTAAAAGAAAAACCGGAATTGGATTCCAAGCCCTGGGCGCTCAAGGAGATCACAGGGATTTGGGGCATACCGGCCCGCTCCAAGGCACGCCTGATGAAACCGATATAGTTGGAAGCGCGGCAGCCCCCTCCCGTCTGGCTCATGAATACGGCAGTTTTCTGTAAATCGTATTTGCCGGAAAGCAAAGCTTCCATGATTTGTCCTACCACGATGAGGGATGGGTAACAGGCATCATTGTTTACATATTTCAATCCCACATCCACTGCGGATTTTGTATGGTTCTGCAAAACCTCCACGTTATAGCCGCAGGAAGAGAGGGCGGGCCCCAGCATATTGAAGTGGATGGGACTCATCTGAGGACAGAGGATGGTATAATCCTTTTTCATCTCTTTTGTAAATTCTACGCGACTGTAAGCGGAAGAGACGATTTTCCGCTGGATATGCTTGCCTTCCCGGACGCGAAGGGCAGAAATCAGGGAACGGACACGGATTCTGGCGGCCCCCAGATTGCTGACTTCGTCGATTTTTAACACGGTGTAGATTTTCCCGGAGCCAGTTAAAATGTCGTTGACCTGATCGGTGGTTACGGCATCCAGGCCGCAGCCAAAGGAGTTGAGCTGGATCAGATCCAGGTTTTCCTTTATTTTCACAAAATTGGCGGCCCGGTAGAGCCTGGAATGGTACATCCACTGATCCATGACGATCAAAGGACGCTCCACCTGCCCCAAATGGGAAACGGAATCCTCTGTCAATACGGCGATTCCATAGGAAGTGATCAATTCCGGGATGCCATGGTTGATTTCAGGATCTACATGATAAGGACGGCCAGCCAAGACGATACCTCTTCGTCCTGTTTCTTCCAAATAGCGGAGAGTTTCTTCTCCTTTTTTTTCTATATCCTCCCGGAAATCTTTTAATTCCTTCCACGCGGCCCGTGCGGCCTGCTCCACTTCTTCGGCGGTAACCTTCCAGGCGTCTCCAAATTGTTCCATGATATAGTCTGTCAACGTTTTACATAAGGTATTTTCATTGGCAAAAGACAGAAAAGGATTCAAAAAGGAAATACCGGAATCCCGAAGTTCCTCCACGTTATTTTTTATGTTTTCTGCATAGGAAGTGACAATGGGGCAGTTGTAGTGGTTCTGGGCATCGGGAGTTTCGTTGCGTTCATAAGGGATGCAGGGATAAAAGATAAAGTCCACATTTTGCGTAAGGAGCCAGCTGACATGGCCGTGAACCAGCTTGGCCGGATAACATTCGGATTCGCTGGGGATGGATTCAATGCCCAGTTCATAAATCTTTTTTGAAGACGCAGGGGATAAGACCACCCGTATCTTGAGAAGCTCAAAAAATTTCGCCCAGAAAGGGAAATTTTCATACATGTTGAGGACACGGGGAATTCCGACAGTTCCCCGGAGGGCCTCGTGCTGGGGCACAGGTTCATAGGCAAAAACCCTCTTGTATTTGTACTCGAAAAGATTGGGAATATTGTCTTTGTTTTTTTCTTTCCCCAATCCCCGCTCACAACGGTTGCCGGAAACAAACTGGCGGCCGCCGGAAAAACGGTTAACTGTAAGGAGGCAGCTGTTGGTACAGCCTTTACACCGGGCCATCCTGGTATCAAAGGTAAGGGACAGTATTTTCTCCATGGGCAGCATGGAAGTCTGCTTATCAGGAGAGTAGCGTTCCCTGGCCACGAGGGCGGCGCCGAAAGCGCCCATGATTCCCGCGATATCGGGGCGGACGGCGTCGCAGCCGGCAATCCGCTCAAAGCTTCGCAAAACGGCGTCATTGTAGAATGTTCCGCCCTGTACGACGACCCGCTTTCCCAGATCCTGGGCGCTGGTGATTTTAATTACTTTGAAAAGGGCGTTTTTGATGACGGAGTAAGCCAGCCCGGCAGAAATATCGGAGACTTCGGCGCCCTCCTTTTGGGCCTGTTTTACATTGGAATTCATAAATACCGTACAGCGTGTACCGAGATCAATGGGATTTTTTGCAAACAAGGCTTCCCTTGCAAAATCCTGCACACTGTAGTTTAAAGATTTCGCAAAGGTTTCAATAAAGGAACCGCAGCCGGAGGAACATGCTTCGTTTAACTGGACGCTGTCCACCGTCTGGTTTTTGATTTTGATACATTTCATATCCTGCCCGCCGATGTCCAGGATACAGTCCACTTCCGGGTCAAAAAAGGACGCGGCATAATAATGGGAAACAGTTTCCACTTCACCCTCGTCCAACATCAGGGCCGCCTTAATCAAAGCTTCCCCATAACCGGTGGAACAGGAGTATTTAATGGAAGCGCTGGGCGGCAGAAGCTCACTGATTTCTTTCATGGCCCGAATGGTGGTTTTTAAGGGGCTTCCATTGTTATTGGAGTAGAAAGAATAGAGGAGGGAACCGTCTTCCCCCACCAGGGCAACCTTTGTGGTGGTGGAACCGGCATCAATGCCTAAGAAACAATCACCTTCATATGTATCAAGCTCGGCTGTGGCCACATTATGATGGTTGTGCCGCTCTAAAAACCGGTCATAGTCCTCCTGGTCTTTAAATAAAGGCTCCAGCCGTTTAACTTCAAATTCCATTCGGACGCCATGGAGCAGCTTTTCACAGAGAGCCTCCATAGAAGTATGGTTCTCCTCTTTAGGGTTCATGGCCGCGCCAATGGCCGCGAAAAGATGGGAGTGCTCCGGCGCAATAATAGCGTCTCCGGTCAGACGGAGGGTACGGATAAAAGCTTCCTTCAGTTCGGAAAGGAAATGAAGGGGGCCTCCCAGAAATGCCACATTCCCCCGGATTGGTTTTCCGCAGGCCAGGCCGGAAATGGTCTGGTTGACCACAGCCTGGAAAATAGAAGCAGATAAATCCTCTTTGGTGGCGCCTTCATTGATGAGAGGCTGGATATCAGATTTTGCGAATACACCGCAGCGGGCGGCGATGGGGTAAATAGCCTTGTAATGTTTTGCATATTCATTGAGGCCGGCTGCATCTGTCTGCAGCAGGGAAGCCATCTGGTCAATAAAAGAGCCTGTGCCGCCTGCGCAGATGCCATTCATCCGCTGGTCAATGCCGCCTGAAAAATAAATGATTTTGGCGTCTTCGCCGCCCAGCTCAATGGCCACGTCTGTGTGAGGCGCGTAATCCTGCAAAGAAGTGGCCACAGCGACAACTTCCTGGACAAACGGGACTTCCAGATGTCTGGAAATGGTAAGGCCGCCGGAACCGGTGATCACCGGGCAGACCTCCATAGAGCCCAAGGTTTCGAGGCCCTGTTTTAAGAGGCTGGCGAGGGTTTCCTGTATGTTTGCGTAATGCCGCTCATAAGCGGAAAAAAGTACATGTTTTTCGGAATCAAGGATGGCTACCTTAACTGTGGTGGAGCCGATGTCGATTCCAAGAGTATTCAGTTTAGTCATAAAACACACCCTTTTCTCATATGATGGGTTAATTAAAAGCCGGTTCCTGTCTGTTCCTGCCATTTTTTAGGAAAAATGCAAAATGCAGGGTAGACAAAACCACATGTTATTATAGTATGTTCCACCGGGAAAAGCAAGAACGCAGAGAAGTAAAATAATGTTAAAAAATGCTGAAAATTATAAAAAAACAGAATAGGATTTCAGAGGTTTGACAAATGAGGGGTTTCTACCTATAATTAAAGAAGACAAAATCCTGTAAACCTTATTTTTAAAGAATGGAGTTTTTCCTATGAACTGGATGAATAAACTGGAACGGAAATTTGGCAAGTATGCCGTCCGTAACCTGATGTTTTATATTATGATCCTGTACGGCGTGGGATTTGTGATCCTGAATGTGAACCGGGATTTTTATTATTTCTATCTTTCCCTGGACGCCAGTGCGATTCTGAAAGGAGAGGTATGGAGGATCTTTACGTTTCTGATCTATCCTCCGGCATACGATATTCTTTATTTTATGATTGCCATGTGGCTGTACTATTCTTTGGGAAGCACGTTGGAACGAGTGTGGGGGAGCTTCCGGTTCAACCTTTATTTCTTTACCGGCGTACTGGGGCATATTCTGGCGGCAATTCTCATTTATCTTATTTTCGGAGAGGTTTTCCTATTGGGAACCTCATACCTCAACTGGTCGCTGTTTTTTGCTTTTGCCGCAACTTTCCCGGAAATGCAGTTTTTGCTGTTTTTTATCATCCCGGTGAAAGCCAAATGGCTGGGGATCCTCAATGGTGTTTATTTTATTTACGAGCTGATTGTAGGCAGCTGGGCCGTCAGGACAGCCATTCTCCTGTCTGTTGCAAATTTCCTGCTCTTTTTCCTGGGAAGCAGAAATATGAGCCGGATGAATCCCAAAGAGATCAAACGGAAAACCGTTTATGCCAGACAGGTCCATGCGGCAAAAACCGATGAAAAGCATCCCAGGCACCGCTGCGCCGTCTGCGGCAGGACCGAATTTGACGGGGAAAATCTGGAATTCCGCTTTTGTTCCAAATGCGAAGGCAGTTACGAATACTGCCAGGATCATCTTTACACCCATAAACATGTGACGTCAAAGCAAGATAAATAAAAGAGTTGTTGTAGAATACCATTTATATCACCCCGTCGCCCAGCTTGTCTGAGCGCCGGGGTGATATAAATGGTATTTTTTTACTTTACAGGACACAATTTCCTATAAAGTAAAAACCCTCCGGGGGATGCGTCTGGCGCCTCAACCTCTGCCTGTTCCAGATATCCACTTAGTTCCCCATGGTATTTCCTGGAAATTTATAAAAAAATTGCACCAAATAGTTGACAAATAATATTATATATTATATAGTATCAATCAAGAAACAATATTATAAAAAAGAATGGGAGTTGGTTGCATGGTTTTTAACACAGGCGCGGCTCTCCTGGATGCTATCGTACTTTCTGTTGTTTCCAGAGACTTGGAGGGGACTTATGGGTATAAGATTACTCAGGAGGTCCGGGAAGCCATTGATATATCGGAATCGACTCTTTATCCGGTACTCAGAAGGCTTCAAAAGGATGAGTGTCTGGAGGTTTACGACATGGAATACGGGGGTAGGAATCGCAGATATTATAAAGTGACATCCAAAGGGAATGCCCAACTGGCCCTTTACCGGAGTGAGTGGAGGCAGTATTCCGGGAAAATATCCGCGATTCTTCAGGAGGTGTGAGTATGAACAGGGCAGAATATATGAAGGAACTGGAATATCTCCTGCAGGATGTGCCGGACGGAGAGAAAGAGGAAGCTCTTCAATATTACGAAGACTATTTCGACGATGCGGGAACGGAAAACGAAGAACAGGTGATTACAGAGCTGGGAAGGCCGGAGCGGCTGGCAGCCATTATCCGGGAGGGAGCCAGAAACGGATATGAAAGCCTGGAGGCAGAATATACGGAAAGTGGTTACAGGAATGAACGTTACCGCGGTCCCCAATACGAAATCGTGCCTCCCGGACAGGTGGAGAAAAAACGGCTGGGGGACGGAACAAAGTCCGAAAGCGAAAATGGAACATATGAATGGGACGAAGATTGGGAAGCCTCTTCCAGACGTGGAGGGAATACCGGCCAGGAAAACGACTGGATCGGGAAAGGCCGGGACTTATGTGATAAATGGTGCCGGAAGATTTCAGACGGCATTGAAGAAGGCAGGCGCCGTATGGAACAAAACCGGGAGGAAAGGAAGCAGAGCGGCAGCAGAGAAGCTGGCAGGGAACAAGCCAGTGAAGGCAGGGACTCCGAGAATGGAACTTTTGAAAAGGAAAACTATGAAAGGCAGACTTATGGTTCTTCCAATGTTCCGGCAAGACGGAGGCACAGTTTGTTTTTCTGGATCATTTTTCTTTTGGGATTTATGCTGCTGCTTCCATTTTTAGCGGGTGCGGCGGCGCTGCTATTTGGATTTTTCCTGGCGGTGGTCTGCGCAGCGGGGGGGATCGGCCTGGCTGTGATTATCGTTGCTGCGGCATGTGTAGTAACCGGAGTGATTTTTTTCGGAGTCGGGATAGGAAAAATGTTTCTTTTTCCATTGGCTGGAATGGCCTTTATGGGAGCTGGGATGATTCTTTTCGGGCTGGGTGTGCTGGCGGTTTGGGTTTCAATAACCTTATGCGGCAGGTTTATTCCCGGAGTAGTTCACATAATCGGTAATTTCTTCAGTTTTATCGGGAGAAAACTGAGGAGGGGAGGTACGGCGGCATGAGGCGGTTTACAAAAGTATGCCTGTGGATTTTTGCCATATGCCTGATGGCGGGTATTCTGTTACTTTCTATCAGCTGGGCTTTGGGCTTTAAAGGATGGCGGGCTTTCCGGATAGGAAAAGGCAGGCAGGAGGAAATTTACAGGGAGATAGAAGGGGATATTCACAGCCTGGAACTGGATGTGAAAGCAGGAAGCGTGTTTGTGGAAGAGGGAGATGCCTTTGCCATTACAGAGATTACTTCTGGAAAGATGCCAAACAGCGTTGTGGAAAATGGAACCTGGATACTGGAGGCCGGTGAGGACAATTATGAGGATGGCTCCTCTGTCGCTGGTTTCTATGTGGATAATGAGGGCATATACTGGAAGGGGAGCCTGGGAGAGGTGCATATTACGATTCCCAAAGGGACTGTTTTTGACCATGTGTCCATTGAGACGGGCGCCGGAAGTGTACAGATAGAAGACATTTCCTGCAACACGATGGAGTTGGAACTGAGGGCGGGATATGTGGAATTTTATGCAGATGTGGCAAAAAAACTGACAGTAGGCTGCCAGGCGGGGAGCGTAAATGGTATGCTGGCTGGAGCTCAGGAAGATTTTAAAATGGATGTGGAATGTAGCGCCGGAAGTGTGGATGTGGGAGATTATTCCATGGCTGGCCTGATTGCCCATGATTATGGGGAAGAGGGGACAAAGGATAAGGAATTGGAGATTTCCTGTGAAGTGGGAAGTATTAACCTGGGATTTTTTGAAAAGGAGGAATAGAAAATGGAACCTAGACGGTTATACCGTTCCGTAAGGGACAGGATGCTTTTGGGGGTATGCGGAGGAATCGGAGAGTATTTTAATATTGATCCGACAATCATCCGCGTTGTATGGGCAGTTTTTGGCTGTACGGGAGCCGGGATTGTGGCGTATATCGCAGCTGCTGTCATCATGCCTCAAAACCCTGATGTATAAAAGGAAAACTGAATAATTTTAAGAAAAACGGCGATGCTCTAAGTAGCCCTGCATCAAGGGGGAGAAAGGAGCATCGTTTGTTATGGGAAAGAAAAAAGAGAAGCCAATCGACTTGAATAACCTGACGCCGGAAGAAAAACTCAAATTGGAGATTGCTGAGGAAATCGGGGTATATGACAAGGTCATAAAGAACGGGTGGCGTTCCCTTTCCGCGAAAGAATCGGGCAGGATAGGCGGGATGATGACCAGAAAAAAACGGGAACTTTTTAAAAATGAAACAAACTCTTAAGCTTTTCTAAAATTCGCGGGAATCGCTGGAATGTCAGGAAAAAATATGGTAACATGTCCCTGAAGGCCATAAGCCAAAAAGGAGAAAGCCATGAACATATTATTTTTCCTGACACCCAAAAGCGAGGTGGAGTTTGTCTATGAGGACTATTCCCTCAGGCAGACCATAGAAAAAATGGAGTATCACCGGTATTCGGAAGTCCCTGTCATCAACCGGGAGGGCATATATGTGGGAACAGTCACAGAAGGGGACTTGCTGTGGTACATAAAAGCAAATTGTAACTTGAATATGAAAGAAGCGGAAAACGTAAAGCTTGCGGGAATCCGGCGGAAAAGACAGACTGTGGCAGTGTCTGTGAATGCCAAAATAGAAGATTTGATGGAGCGGGTACTAAACCAGAATTTCGTCCCGGTGGTGGATGACAATGAAATTTTCATTGGGATTGTGAAACGTAAAGACATCCTCCATTACTGTTATCAGCATATGGCATAAATGAATTTGTACATGGGGATATGGAAACGTTGACTTTTTAAAAGGAAAATGATAAGATGGTACCGCACTGTCTTATTACAATTTTTTTGCGGATATGGCGGAATTGGCAGACGCGCCAGATTTAGGTTCTGGTGGGAGACCG
>CAOKOS010000046.1 GCA_948470255.1 uncultured Lachnotalea sp. | reverse complement strand
ATTTCTTCGGTCTCTTGGCGCCGTATTTGGAACGGGCCTGACGCCTGTTGGCAACGCCTGCAGTATCCAGGGTCCCTCTGACGATATGATATCTCGTACCGGGCAGATCCTTGACACGGCCGCCGCGGATCAGGACAACGCTATGCTCCTGAAGGTTATGGCCTTCACCGGGGATGTAGCTGGTCACTTCGATACCATTGGAAAGACGTACTCTGGCGATCTTTCTCAGTGCGGAGTTAGGCTTCTTGGGAGTAGCCGTCTTCACTGCGGTGCATACGCCTCTCTTCTGAGGAGCTGCCTCATCAGTAGCTCTCTTCTTTAAGGAATTGTAACCCTTTAACAAAGCGGGAGCCGTAGCCTTTTTCACAGATGTCTGTCTACCCTTTCTCACTAACTGGTTGAATGTGGGCATGTTTTTCACCTCCTGTAATATTGGTAAATGTCAACTTTTGTGCCCAAAACCGCTTCCTGTCACACAGGATTTTTTATACCAAAAATAATACGGTTTTGCACACGCCATATTATTATATATAGATAAGCCGGGAATGTCAAGTAAAATCCACAGAATTCCTCATCTTAGCCGGGACGCTTCATAGCGTCCCATGGTACGGAGACACCGGGAAAGCTGCTGCCTCCGCTCCTCCAGCGGCCCCTCCGGGATTTCCAAGTCCACCGCCAGGGCCATGCTGTCGATCATCTCGTCACTCAGTTCTTTTCTGAGTGAATCTAAAACCGCCGCCTTTGCCTCATAGCTTCTGGCATCTAAAAATTCGAGAAACCGCGGATTCACCCGGCCGCTTTCAAGCTCTCCATCTGCCAAGTCTCCTCCCCGTTTCCCGGGAAATCCCTCCTGCTCCTTTTGCGCTTCTTCCTGGCTTTCCCTCCACGCAGCCGCCATGGACTGGCGCGCAGCCTCCCCTGCCGCCCGGTTCTCCGAAAGCTCCGATGGATTCACCCGTTCAAACCGGTATTTCTGAACCGCCTGTGGGTATTTTTCTTTATTCACTTTATCGGTAAACATGGAAAGCGGCCTCACATAAACTTTAAATTCCCCATAAAGGGCCTGGTATACCACCATGGCCTCTCCCGTTTCTGAATGTTCTGCAACAGTAATAATCTGGTAAACCCCTTTTTTAAAATGCCGGTAAAACTCTCCCGGCTTTGGCGCCCGTTCTGTCATTCTGTCCCGTCTCCTCTCCTGGTCTGCTGTTGTCCACAGGAAAGCCCACAGGCCACAGCAACAAAGTCTTTATTATGACAAAGCAAAAACTGTCTTTACTATTTTACTCGAAACTTCTCTTTCCGTCAATGTAAGCATTTTCTGTGTTTCCGCTTGTATATTTTACGCTTCCATGATAAAATCTAGCCAACGGCAGAGCTAATCATATCAGGAAAGGAAAAATTTGTATGAAACCTGTGAGACTGGACAAATTCCTCTCTGATTCAGGCATCGGCACCAGAAGCCAGGTAAAACTTTTATTGAAAAAAGGCAGCGTTTCCGTCAATGGAGAAATTATCAGACAGCCGGAACTGAAAATAGCCCCGGAATCTGATACAGTCTCATTCCAGGGAGCTATTCTTTCCCACTCCGAATTTTATTATTATATGCTCAACAAACCCGCGGGATACGTTTCCGCCACGGATGACAATACGGCTCCCACGGTACTTTCTCTTTTAAAAAATGCGCCGGGACGGGGGCTTTTTCCTGTAGGGCGTCTGGACAAAGATACGGAAGGGCTTCTTCTCATCACCAATGACGGCCCTCTGGCCCACCGCCTTTTGTCCCCCAAAAACCATGTGGACAAAACTTATCTTGTCCATGCCCTAGGACTCATCACTGCCGATGACCTCATCCGCCTGGAGAGCGGTATCGACATCGGAGAAAAAGCCCCCACCCTTCCGGCGGGGGCCAAACTTCTATCCGTCAAAACAAACAACGGCCATGCTGTCAGCCTGGTAGAACTTACGATCCACGAGGGGAAATTCCATCAGGTAAAGCGGATGTTTCAGGCTATAGGAAAACCCGTCCTCTCCCTGAAACGCCTTTCCATGGGAACGCTTCTGCTGGATGAAACTCTGGCTCCCGGAGAATTCCGAATGTTGACAGACGAAGAACTTGCTAATCTTCGCGCGTGAGCGGTTCCGGAAGCCGTTAAATTGACCCAAAGCCGTCAAAGTCCTGTTTTCAGCCAGGCAAGAGTATCCTTCACCGAAGTTTCATGATGATAGGTCGGCCAATACTCCAGCCCGAAATACCCCTGATACGCCGTCTCCCGGATGGATTCTATAATTTTAGGATAATAAAGTTCTCCGCTTTGCGGCTCGTTTCTTCCCGGAATCCCCGCACAGTGGAAGTGGCCGATCCATTCCAGGTTCTGCCGGATATTTTCTGTAATATTCCCTTCCATTACCTGCATGTGATAACAGTCATACAGGACTTTTACATAAGGGCTGTTCACACACCGGACGATCTCAAACGCATCGTAGGAAGAGTCCAGATAATACCCTTTGTGGTCTTTCCTGCTGTTCAGAGCCTCCACCACCAAAAGGCAGCTTCGTTTTTCCATCAGTTCCGCCGCCGCTTTCAGATTTTCAATCAGCAGCGCCTTCTGATTGTCCCGATGAGTATTGACATCCCCGGCCAACCCGATAAATGTCCCGCACCCAAGGATTTCCCCCATATCCGCCGTGAAAGAAAGTTCCCTGAGAACCGCATTTCGATCCGAATTCAACCGGACATCCCAGGAATTCCGTACACTCATGGCCGCCACAGGCATTTGTTCCCTCTCGCATATTTTCGCTATTTTTTCCAGGTCTTTATCTTCTCCGCTCCAGAATTCAACCGCATCCGCTCCACATTCTTTTGCCTTCGCAATCCGCTCACAGATATCCACCTGCGCAAAAACCGGCTCAATACATAATGAATACCTCATACTTTTTCCTCCTTCGGCAAATGTGCGCAGAGCAGCGGAAGTCCCAATGCTTCCGCTTTTCTCCTGATATATCCCGTGGCCCAGACGTATTCTTCCTCCGTATCCAGATGCTCGGCCATAACCGGGAGATCCGGATTCAGGCTTTTGCACACGGACAGCAGCGCTTCATAGTCAAAAATCCCTTCCCCGGGTAAGACTTCCTGCACATGCATTGTCAATTTCTTTCCGACCTGAATATCCTTTGCGTGGACAGAACGGATCTGCGGTCCGAATTCCCGAAAGAACTCTCTAGTGTATGCCCCGTTCCGAAAAATCCTGTCAAAAGAATTCATCAGATTGCACATATCTGCATGTACCGCAAAACGGGGATGGTCCACCGCGTCCAGAAGCCTCCGCATACTTTCGATGCCGTCCGGATACATCCACGGCATCGGCTCAACCGTATAACAGGTATACTGCGGATCCGCCCGGTCCAAAATCCGGCAGATCATATCCGTTATCCGGCGGAAGGTTTTATCTGTCAGATTATCCGGATGCGGTCCGTCCCAGGTATCGGACAGGGAGCCGGAGATATTGACGCAGCAAACAGCATGTACCCTGTCGGCCAGCTTCAGGGCGCGTACGGTATCTTCCATATTTTTCTTCCGCTCCAGATTATCCGCCGCCAGCAAATTGTTCCATGCCCCCACTTCCGCAAGCAGCAAATCATGTCTCCTGGCTTCTTCGGCATATTCATCTTCCAGGCGCATATCCGCACCCAATCGGAGCGGCCAGTAGGCCGCTCCATATCCGTGGCGGACATGAAGTTCCGCCCATTCCTTTGCATTCGTGTATCCAAAAACCCATGCTCCCAGCCGCATGACGTTCCCCCTTACTTTTTGAATGTACAGAGTAATTCGATAAAGCAGCCCAGCTGCCCCCTGGCATCCAAATACGCGTACGCGCCGCTGGCATCATTATATTTTCCGTACTGAGTCAGTTTCATTCCGAATGTTTCGCAGGCTTTTATGCTTTCTTCAATGTCCTCCACCTGGTAAGCGTAATGATGAATCCCTCCGCCCGTCTCATCCAGGAAATCCTGCCAGGTGGATTTTCCGCCGTAAGGTTCAATGATCTCAAGCTGAATGTTCCCCACCTCAAAGAACGCCATACGGCAGCTGCTGGTCAATGCAGGCTCCCCCATATATCTGCATCCCGTGATCTCATACGGGCCTCCGTCTGAAGTCGGCGGCACTTCCATTCCAAGAAACTGCGCGTACTTTTTCTTCGTCTCCTCCACATCCTTGCAGATTACAGCAATCTGGCAGGGCGATACCGTCCCAAGAATCCCATTCATATGTAAGTTCTCCTTCCTCGTTACCTGTTTTGATAGGAATCCGGATTTTCCCTGAACGTCCGGATCCGTTCCGTATTGTCTTCCACACACTTAATATTCAGTTCCACGCCAAGTTCTTTTCCTGTGTCCACAAAAGAATACGTTGTATCCGGATAAAACCCTTCATGGTACGGCATGGCTGTTCCTGAACTTCCGCCGATCTGCTTGTAAGCGTCCGGGCGTTCCCCGTCCACATAAAATGCCAGATTCATAACTCCTTCACCATGTTTTTCCAGATATCTCCGCCACGGATTCCCTGCGGTTTCCCCCGGCCCGAAAATTTCCAGGATTACGTCATTTTCCAGCCGGTATAAAATAAACGGTTCTCTGAAAGAATCTGCCTTTCCGTCCGTATAGGAAGGCACTTCAGACCAGGGCGGCGTCATCAGGTGTTTGGCAGGCATGTCCAGTATCCTTGACCAGTGCTCCTCCGCTTTTTTCAAATCCCATGTCACGATACAAACCTGCTTCAAACCTGTATTTCCAATTTTCATACTGTTCCTCCTAACTGTTCTGCATCTGTGCAATCCTGTTCAGACGTTTTGCCTGCGCGCGGGCGCTGACCACGTCAATAATCACGGCAAACAGGATCAGAAATCCTTTTGCGATCACCTGCCAGTTGGGGTTGATTCCCAGAAGGTTCATTCCGTTATTTACGATTCCTACCAGCAGGCAGCCAAACAGGGTTCCCCATACATTTGCCTTTCCTCCGCTCATGGAGGTTCCGCCGATTACAACCGCCGCGATTGCATCCATTTCCATCCCGACGCCCGCGCCCACCTGTGCGCTCCCCACGCGGCCTGTCATAATAATAGAAGCTACGCCTGCGCACAGGCCGCAGCAGATATAAACGCCGAAATTGATCCGCTTTGTATTGATTCCGGAGGCTCTGGCCGCCTCCGCGTTCCCCCCGACAGCCAGAATATATCTGCCGAACTTCGTCCGGTTCATCATGACCCAGGCGGCTAAAACCACCAGCAGCATAATATAGATCGGCACCGGAATTCCGAAAAGATACCCCTGCCCCAAAAACAGAAGCTCCGAAGGAAGTCCCGAAACCGGAACCAGATCCGAAATCAGATAATTGACCCCTTTAAAGATCGACTGAGTCGCCAATGTTACGATAAAAGCCGGGACACTGAACAGCGATAGGATCGCCGCATTGAGAAGCCCCCCAAAAACTGCCACGCCGAACACGATCAGGATCGCCGCCGGCAGCGGAACACCCGCCTCCTTCACCAGCTTTGCCAGAATCATGCCGCAAAGCCCCATCAGAGTTCCTATGGACAAATCCATATTTCCGGAGGACAGCACAATGGTAAAACCGATAGAAAGCAGCGTACTGACACATACCTGACGGACCACATTCAGCAGATTAGAGGATGTAAGAAACGCCGGAGACGCTATGGACAAGATGACGCCGAGGGCAATCACGATCAAAAGCGCTTTGTTTCCCATCAACAGATTCTGAATGACAGCGCTTTTTTCTTCTCTTTTCATATTCGCATTTTCCTTTCCTGAAATTCATTTACTCTTTCGCCCTGCTGACACCGAATGCATATTCTGCCAGTATTTCCTGTGTCGTATGCGCACGGTCGGTCTCATGAACCAGCCGCCCTTCCCGAACCACAAACGTCCGGTCACAAAGCGACAGAATTTCCGGCATTTCCGACGAAATAAACAGAATTGCAACTCCCTGGGCTGCCAGTTGGTTCATCAGCTGATAAATTTCCATCTTTGCTCCGATGTCAATTCCCCGCGTCGGTTCATCCAGTATTAAAAAGGAAGGTTTCGTCAGCATCCATCTTCCCAGAATGGCTTTTTGCTGGTTCCCTCCGGACAATGATTTGATCAGATCGCTTTCTCTCGCATACTTGATCGAAAGCTTCTCCGACATCCGGCGAAACTCCGCGTTTTCCTCCCCCCGTTTTACAAATCCGGCCTTTGTCATACGGAACAGATCTGCTATCGTGGTATTGTGTTTGACAGACATCGTATAGATTGCCCCCATACGAAGCCGGTCTTCCGTCACCATTCCCAGACCGTTCCGAATCGCTTTCCTGGGTTCTGTATTTCGTATTTCTTTTCCATGCATAAATAACTGGCCGGAATCCGGACGGTCAATTCCAAAAATCGCCCTCGCAATTTCTGAACGTCCGGCTCCCATCAAGCCGGAAAATCCGACAATCTCCCCGGCATGTACCTGAAAGCTTACATCCTGGAAGACGCCTTTTCTGGAAAAATTTTTTGCTTCAAATACCACGTCGCCGATTTTGGTCTCCTGTTTCACGAAGGAATGGGATACATCCCTTCCAACCAGCATCTGAATCAGTTCCTCCATTTTTATCTGCTCATTCAGCAGGCAGGTTCTGACATGCTGCCCGTCCCTGAGCACTGTAACACTGTCGCAAATCGTAAAAATTTCTTCTATTTTATGGGAGATGAACACAACGGTAACTCCCTGTTTCGTCAGTTTGCGGACAATGGAATACAGTAATTCCACTTCCTCGTTTGTAAGCGCCGATGTGGGTTCATCCATAATAATCAGCCTGGAATTGTAGGATACCGCCCGGGCCAGTTCCACCAGCTGCATCATAGCAACACTCAATACAGATACCTGTTTTCCCGGATCAACATGGATCCCCAGTTGTTCAAACAAATCCTTCGTTGCCTGATATCTGGCTTTTACATTAATAAACGGTCCTTTGGAAAACTTGTTTTCCCTGCCGATCCATACGTTTTCCGCCACATCCATTGTCGGGATCAGGCTGATTTCCTGATGGATCATGGAAATCCCGGCATCCAGAGCATCCTTCGGCTCCCTGAAACGGACCTTTTTTCCCATAAACTCGATCTCTCCGGCATCTACCTGATGAATGCCAAGAAGAATTTTCATCAAAGTGGATTTTCCTGCTCCGTTTTCACCGATAAGTGCCCGGACTTCACCCTTTTTTAATTCAAAATCCACGTTATGAAGGGCGTTTATTCCGGTAAACCATTTATGGATCCCCTGCATTCTCAAGATCGTATCTTCCATATAAACCCTCGATTCTGCCTTTAGGGCAGGCTTTCCGGCCTGCCCCTTATGGTCTGTCATTCTCCGGTATACCAGTCTCCGATATTCCCTGCATCGATGGTACTCAGTACATCTGTCCCGCAGTCAAAATAATCATCCGTAAACTCTCCGAGAGCCGCCTGCGCCGTAACCTGTGCCATCAGGTATCCGCCCCTGTAGGCATCGATTCCTACTGTCATATCCACGGTTCCTTCATTGATCGCATGCAGTACGTCCGCCGTCGCGTCGGTCGCCGTAATAATATATCCGTCCTTCGTACCGTTCGCGCCGATAATTGCATTGGAAGCGCCGCATGCCATCATGGCTCCCGCTGCGATTACGCAGTTCATCTGTCCGTCTGGATAACTCTGCAACCAGTTTTCCATACATTCCATAGCTTTCTGTGTATCCCAGTCACAATATTGTTTCGCAACCACCGTGATCCGTCCCGGATAATTTTCTTCCAAAAGCTCTACCAGATGATCGATACGGACCAGCTGCGCCGTCTGGGAGGCCGTTCCGTAAATCAGGCCGATTTTAAGTTCCAGTTCGGAATCCGCATCCAACTGTTTTGAATACCAGTCGTACGCCATCTCCGCCATGGTCGCCTCGTCGCAGAGATTAAAGGTAATAATGCCGGGCAGCTCCATGCCACGCATCTCAATCACAGGAATCTTTTGGTCAATCAGGGACTGCGCCGTCGTCTCCAGGCCTTCCGGATCTACCGAGCTGAGTGCAATTCCGGCAGCGCCCATTTCTACCATACTTTCCACATCGCCCATCTGCTTTTCAACCTGTCCTTCGGCCACTGTCACAACCGCTTCCAGTTCAGGTGTATTTCCTGCCGCGTTCCATTCATCCACATAATCCCGGAACGCCTGCATTTTACTGTTCTCATTCTCATCGGACTGATTGCTGGAATAGCCAATCACCACTTTTTCACCCGATGCTACGGCTCCCGTCCCGTCTTCTGCCTGAGGTTTTTCCGTCTCTCCTGCAGACGCCTGCGTTTCCGCCTTCGTGCCGGCATCTGTTTCTTTTTTGTCGTTCCCGCCCGAGCCACAGCCGGCCAGGTTGAGTACCAACAGAATCCCTAAAACGACTGCTGTGATTTTTTTCATCTTTTTTCCTCCTTTTATTGAATATAGTTGACATGAACCTGAAGAATTATCCTTCTCCGTTCGTCTCAAGCATAGCATTTATTGAAAATTTTTTCAATATTTTTTCGCAATTCAATGAAAATATCGTCATAATATCCAATTTATTTCTTATTTTTCTAGTGAAAACGCCTCTTTTCTTTCATCTTTATTGAAATATTTTCATTTTTTTCAATAAAACTCTGGTTTTTCTTGACATCCATATAAAACATCTATTATGATAAAACAAGACAGGAGGAAAACTATTGTGGGAAAAAAGATTACAATCACAGATATTGCAAAAGAGACAGGACTCTCCCCTTCCACGATCTCAAGAGCATTGAATCATAAGCATCTGGTCAATCCGGATACCCTCCGGCAAATCACTGCAGCCATGGAAAAGCTTGGCTATAAGCTTCCCCAGGCCGCACCCCAGGCAGAAGAAATCCAGAAGCGGATTCTGGTTGTCAATGTATCGGATATCAGTAATTCCTTTTATGCAAAAATTTATCAGGGGATTGTTGCGTCCGCAACCAACCATGGCTGGTATGTCATGATCACACAGGAGCATATCAACAGTCTGACTCTCAGCCATTTTCTGAAATTATTAAAGAACTGCAACGCGATCGGCCTGATCCTGTGCGATCTGCTGGAACGCGAAGTATTAGACGCACTGTCCGAGGTTCTGCCCGTTGTCCAATGCTGTGAATTTGACCCGGCTTCCCGGATCCCTTATGTTGGAATTGATAATTATACGGCGACTCTGACCTTAATGGAATACCTGATCTCCCACAACCACCAGCGGATCGCCCTGGTAAACGGCCCGCAGCATCTGGTCGGTGAACAGGAGCGCCAGCGGGGATATGAAACGGCGTTGACAAACGCCCGAATCCCGCTGGAACCCCAGTTAATGCTGCGCCTTCCTTCTTCCGACTATTTTATGGCCCACACCGGCGTACTACAGCTTTTAAATTCCGGCAATATACCGGATGCCATTTTCGCGGTATCCGACCTTCTGGCATTCGCTTCAATCAATGCCATACAGGAATTCGGGCTTTCTGTCCCCGGGGATATCTCAGTCATCGGTTTCGACAATATCAGCCTTTCCGAAATGTCCACTCCCAAGATTTCCACCGTAAACCATCCCTGCTTCGAGATCGGTTTCCTCTGCGGAGAAATGATTCACCAGCAATGCAGCAATCACCAGACGCACCCTCAGAGCGCCCTTTTAAACACCGAACTGATTTTAAGGGACTCTACCAGGTAGTTTATAAATTCCGGTAGTCTTGTAACAGTTCAGCCTCCGGGCTTCACTGTTACGGAATCTGCCCATTTCAAATCGCCTGCGGCGGGGGGGCAGATTCCCTCTTGGCCAATTTACACGTTCTCACGGACTTTGCAGCAAGTGCAAAGTCCTGGACTGAACTGTTACGTAGTCTTTCAGCGCTTTCAGACTGAGTTTCGCGTCTTCAAGTATATCGATCCGGCTGTTATCCTGCTCTACAATCACCCAGGGAAGTCCGTTTTTTTCCGCCCATTCAAGAATCGGCTTATTCTTCATTTTTCCCGTGCCGACAGCGGAAAAAACCGGCATCCCCTGTCCTCCGGCCATACCGCCGCCGGTAAGGGACAGGTAATCTTTTACATGGATCATCCGAAGTCTGTCTTTCTTTTCCTCCATGTAAGAAACCGGATCAACTCCCGCGTAATAAGTCCAGAAGGTATCAAGCTCCAGCCCCGTTTCTCCGTCGGAGTCCAGAATCGTATCCAGCACGTACCTGTCCGCCTCTTTCGCAAACTCAAAATCATGATTATGGTAAGCAATTTTAATGCCATATGCTTTTGCCAGACTGCAGATCTTGGAAAGCAACGTTCTTACCATGGAAAACCCTTCCGGGTTTCGGATTTTTGGAGCCATCCAGGGAACCGTGACGCAAGGGATGCCTGCTTCCTTTGCATAAGCAAGCTCTCCTTTTGCATCCGCTTCCCACCGTTCCAGCTGAACATGGGAATTCATGGCTTCCACGTTACATTCTTTGAGAAACTCTTTTAATTCTCCGGCAGGTATCCCTTCATAGCTGTAGAACTCCACGCCGTCATAGCCCATAGCCGCAATTACCTGAATCGTACGCTTCAGGGCCTCGCCTCCCCTGCAAAGCTCCCGTGCCGAATAAAGCTGGTATCCGATTTTCATATGTCCGCTCCTTCTATCCGGTTTCATTTCCTAAGCCCACCACATCTCGGCAGGTTTTTCCTCAATCAGAACCTCCTTCAGGAAAGAGACCGCTTTTTCCAGTCCCTCCTTCACAGACATCAGGCTGTCTTCATGCTCAATGGAAACGGCTCCGTCATAGCCGGCCATCCTGAGGGCGGAGATAATATCTTTCCACGTCTGAAGGTCATGTCCATATCCCACTGTCCGGAAAATCCAGCTTCTGTGCAGTTCGTCGCCGTAAGGTTTTGTATCCAAAACTCCTGTTCTGGCCGTATTCATGGCATCAATCTTACAATCCTTCGCATGGACATGATAAATGATTCCGGCCAATTCCCGGATAGAAGAAATTCCGTCCATCCCCTGCCAGAACAGATGGCTGGGATCATAATTTGCCCCCAGCGCCGGCCCGATCTCCCTGTGGATCCGAAGCATGGTTTCCGTATTATAGACGCAAAAGCCCGGATGCATCTCAAAAGCCACCTTAACTCCATGGGATCCGGCAAATTCCGCCGCCTTTCTCCAGTAAGGAAGGAGCTTGTCATTCCACTGATAATCCAGTACCTTTGTAAAATCATCCGGCCACGGGCAGGTAACCCAGTTGGGATATCTGGATCCCTCACTGTCGCCGGGGCACCCGGAAAAGGTATTGACTACACCCACCTCCATTTCCTCCGCCATATAAACCGCATTCTCAAAATCTCGAACCGCCTTCTTTGCCGTCTCCTCATCCGGATGAACCGCATTCCCGTGTGCGGAAAATGCACTGATTTCCAATCCTGAAGCTTTTATGGTTTCCTTAAATTCCTTCAGTTTCGCCCTGTCCTTTAGTAAAACCTCCGGGTCGCAATGGGCGTTGCCCGGAAAACCGCCGCATCCAATCTCCACTGCCTGTACTCCCAGCCCTTTTAAATAAGAAAGAGCCTGTCCCACCGGCATTTCCGACAGAGGAACTGTCAATACACCTAATTTCATACATTCACCCACTTTCCAATTTTTGCGCTTTCCATACACGCCTCCACCAGCTTCATGATCTGTACGCCGTCCGCAAAAGTTGCGTAAGCCTGACCAGTCTGGCTGTAAGTCCCCGCTTCAATAGACGCATAATATTCCCTGATCCCGTTTCGGAGGGCGTCGCTCCAGCCTACCGGATGGCCTCCCGGCAGTGTTGCGTAACGTACCGCGCTACCGCTCAGCGTTCCCGGCGCCGCCCGAAGGATCTGAAGGCCGTTTCCCCTCGTTCCCACAACCAGCGTGTCCGGATTCTGCTGCTGCCATTCCAGCGAACACTTTTCTCCGGAAACCTCCAGCCTAAGATCATTCAGATGGCCTCCGCTGACCTGGGAAAGATTCACTGTACCGATTGTTTCATCTTCAAACCGCACCATAATAAAAGCTGCGTCTTCCGAATCCACAGGAACCAGCTCATAGCTGCCGCTTTCCGCCTGTTCAAATGTCTTCACTTCTTTCTTCGGCTTTTTCCGAAACGGATGGACAGTCAGCATCTCGGCGCACACCGCCGTGATTTTCTTCCCCAGTACACACTGGACAGTATCAAACCAGTGGCTTCCAATGTCCGCAATGGTCCTGGAAGCTCCGCCCATATCGGCGGTCAGCCGCCAGTTGTAATCCGAATCAAACATCATCCAGTCCTGAATATACTGGCCCGTCACGTGAAAAATCCGCCCCACCGAACCGTTTTTCACCCGTTCCTTCATTTCCTGGACAATCGCATTATTCCGGTAATTAAAGTTCACTCCTGCCGCCACATGTTTTTCCTCTGCAATCCTCAGAAGCTCTTCCCCCTGCTTTACCGTAACCGCCAGAGGTTTTTCACTGTAAATGTGAATCCCCTGCTCCATCACATATTTATTGATCTCGTAATGAAGACCGTTTGGGGTACAGTTGTGCACCACATCCGGACGAATTTCCTCAATCATCTTTTTATAGTCCGTATAGACGTGCTCCACGCCGAGAACCTTTGCCTTTGCCGTAAGGGCCTTCAAATCAGTACCCACCAGAGCTACCACTTCATTGCCCGGAATCCTCCTGACCGCTTCCGTATGCTGTTCACCGGTAAAACCGGCTGCAATTACTGCTATTTTTCGTTTTCTCATGATCACTCCTTTTTACTTTCGGTTGACTTGTTCCTGAAATAATAATATTCATTTCATGAAATTTTGTCAATTATTTTTTATATTATTTATATTCTACACAATTTTTCTCTTTAATATTTATGCATATTGCATATTTTTTTGTTTCTTCCGTTCTTTTTTATGAAATAGATTGATTTTTTTCATGAAATATCATATAGTGAAGACAGAAAAAGGAAACAGGAGAAAAAAGCAATATGAATACAGACGTGGAAAAAAATAAAAAGATAACTGTTTCGGACATTGCCGCCGCCGCCGGAGTGTCTCCCGCAACCGTATCCCGCGTCCTCAACCGCCAGGGAATCGTAAAAGACGAAACCAGCCGCCGGGTAATGGAAGCAGTAAAGCGTCTCGGTTATCCGTTCAAAGAGCCGCCCTTGCCGCCATCCGTTTCCCCACCCGGTGAACTGATTGTAATGACGCTCCCCTCCCTCTCCAATCCTTTTTACGATGCCATCATCAAGGGAGCCAGAACTTCTATCATGAGGCACGGACATTCCCTCCTTGTCCATGAGGGGCATATCAACCAGGGGACCATTGAGCCATTTTTAAAGATGATCCGGCAAAATAAAATTGCCGGCCTGATCACCTTAAACCATATTGACACGCTGTTCTTAAAAAAACTGGCAAATGCCATCCCCCTTGTCCAATGCTGCGAATACAACGAAGGAATGGAACTTCCCTATGTAAGCATTGACGACGTCTCCGCCGCCCGGTATGCCGTGGAGCATCTAATTGCCCAAAAATGCCGCCGGATCGCATTTATCAATGCGCCGCTTCGGTATAAGTATGCCAGGCACCGTCTGGAAGGTTATCTGCAGGCTCTAAAAGAAGCAGGGCTTCCCATTGTCAACGATTATATCGTCCAGCTTCCTGAAATTGATTCGGATCTGGCCGCTTCGGCTGCACTGCAGCTTCTGAGTCTTCCCTCTCCTCCGGACGGAATCTTTGTAATTTCCGACGTATACGGAGCCGCCGTCTTAAGAGCCTGCCACCTGTCGGGCTGCAAAGTTCCCGACCAGGTAGCCGTAGTGGGTTTTGACAATCTGGAAATGGCCAAGATCCTGATCCCTTCCCTTACATCTGTCAACCAGCCCAAAACCCAGTTGGGTTTTATGGCCGCAGAAGCGCTGATAGAAAAACTCGCTGACAAACACGTCCCCAATAAAAAAATCCTTCTTGAAACAGAATTAATTGTAAGAGAATCTTCTTCTCTTTGATCTGGCCAAAAAGAACCTGAAAGGAAATCAGATTATGAAAAAAAACGTACGTGAAAAACCGATGGATTCCAATATTGTCACCAGAGAATATTTTGACGAGATTTTAGTAGAAATGCGTCACATGGACGCCGTCCTTCCCGATACCACCCTTTCTCTTTACGGAAAAACCTTCCGCACCCCCATCATGATGGCGGCGCTTTCCCACCTGAAAGGAAAAAACAACGACGGCGACGGAATGGTTCAGATGGCCAGGGGCGCCGGACTTGCCGGCTGCGTCAACTGGGCGGGAATGGGGACAACTAAGCAGCTCGCAGACATTCTCTCCGTGGGAACCCCCACGATCCGCATCATCAAGCCTTATGCGGAAGAATCTCTTGTTCTGGAAAGAATAGAGTTGGCAGAAGAACTTGGCGCATTGGCTGTCGGCATGGATTTGGATCACGGATTTGAGGGGAGCGGAAATTATGACAATATCCTCGGGTTTCCCATGCGCCCCAGAAGCCTCACGGATATCAAAAACTATTGCAGACGGACAAATCTTCCCTTTATCGTAAAAGGAGTATTAAGTCCCGCGGAAGCGGAAAAATGTCTGGACGCCGGTGTTGGCGGTATCGTCGTCTCTCATCACCATAGTATTATGCCCTCTGCCGTTCCGCCCCTTATGATCCTGCCTGAAATCGCCAGAGTCATAAACGAACAGATCCCGATTTTCGTGGACTGCGGCGTCTCCAACGGCGCCGACGCCTTCAAAGCCCTCGCTCTCGGTGCGACAGCAGTCAGTGTCGGGCGTCCTGTCATGGCTGCCATTCTCGAAGACGGTTCTGAAGGCGCCGCCCAAGTGATTCATGACATCACCAGCGAGTTAAAAGGAATGATGGCCAGAACCTGTTCCCCGAATATTTCTTCCATTGATCCGTCCCTTCTGTGGCACAGAAGCGGCCGCAGGCTAATCGAGTAGGGAAGGTTTTATCTTCCCCTATTTAATTAGCCTACGGCCTGTGCGCCACTGCAGCAGTCAGCCAGCATCTTCCATATGTTTGACAAACACTTCCATAGAGCCTATATATCTGGCGCTAATATCATAATGGACAATTTGCATATCCAGGTTGTCCAGCAATTTTTTCAATGACTCATGAGAAACATAAGTGTAATGGGTTGGTATATGCCACATGCAGTGTGAAAATTTCTGCATCCTGGCATATGCACTGTTATAATTCGGAGTAGAGATCCAAAGGACTCCATCCTCTTTCAACATTCGCTTTACCTTCTTTAACACATAAAGTGGCTCTGTGACATGCTCAAGCACATCCCCCATAACAATTACATCATACTGTTTATCCGTTTCATAGTTCACAATATCACACCAATTAATATTGACATCAAGCACGGAGGAGATTCGCTCGCCGTCTTCCCGGCAAATCTCGACAGCCTCAACATGATAGCCGAATTCCTGGGCGGCAGCCAGCATTTCACCAGTTCCAACCCCGATTTCCAGGTAATCGGTTCCTTTTGCCAGCATTTTGAACTGATTAAAAATAGGGTTATATAAACTCAGCAAATATTTATTTCCCAACATCTCTCCTTTCTTTTTTGAATAAGTCCCATTAATAAGAACCGCTTCAGACACCGGGAAATTATAAGTAAAAAGATTTTCGCATTTATCGCATTTCATCCAAAGCTTGGCAGGAGGAAGAATCTTATTATCTTGCAGCTGGGTTATTTGGGGAGAGCAGTAATGGGGAATATGATGATTTTTCCCGCTGCCGCAAAAGGGACATACTTCCGTCAGGTTTTCTTCTGCTGCCTTTCCTTCATAACGATAAGAAATCCCCAGATTCTCCGCCAAACTTCGATCAACAGTAAACGCCATTTTTATCAATTCATAGCAGCGCATCGGGTCGCAGGCCGCCAGTTGCCGGGCACATGCATAAATCCCCATAGATTTGATATTAGGAATGTCAATATGTTCTGAATAAAAGTTTAACACTTGATCCACTTCTTCCCGCGAAAAATAAAGTGTCTCATCCATGGTTTCTTTATAAATTTTCACTGCGGCATACGCCGCATAGATATGAGCGGCATAACCCAGCCATTGTTTTTCTTCAAAATCCGACAATCCATTGTTTTCTAAAGCTTTAAGCATAGCCAAAGAATTCTGCTGAAAACTATCTTTATCATTTATGACCTGCAGAATATCTTCATATAATTCAATAACTTCTTTTTGATCCCGATCATAGTCATATGCTGACCGCTGCAACATCTGTAACTTTTTTATAACTTCTAACATAATTTTCTCCTTTATATCTCTTATGTTTTTAAAGGCGGCAGCCCAGTCTGTCACCCCAGTTTTATATTGCAGGTATCTTTTGATTCAACACGGATTTCCACCTGGCAGTTGGCCATATGCTGATATTCCACCTCCAGCCGGTAATTTAACCGAAGGAGGATCATATCTTCCTCTTCAATCAGGTCAATTCCATTTGTTTCCAGCCCCACCATCATTTTTCCATAGGGCATATCATAATAAGAAAAGGTTTTTTTATGCAGGCCAAATACCATATGAATACTGGACTCTCCACTCTTTAAAATTTCCGCTCCTCCGTCATACATCTTAATGGTATTTCTGGCCTTTTTCTTTCCGTCCTCAGAAATCTCTTCATAAATCACGTAATGCTTGCCATTTTTCCAATGATACTCCCCCGCAGTGACCAGCTGCATCCGATCCTCTTCTACAGCCCCGCCGGTCTGATGATTTCCCATAAATATAATTACATCCTTCTGCATATCATCTCCTTTTGGAAACAGCCTGCCCTGCCATCCCCGCAGTCACAAATAAGCTTTCCGTCTCCTCAGCCTCAAAGGCTTCTATATTTATCTGCTTTACCCTCTCAATGTCATAGGGCAAAATGGAATTGGCAAAATTGCAAAACTTCTCCGCCGCATCACTCACAAAAAATTCGTACTTTTTCTCCTCTTTCGCCGCAGCCTTCCCGCAGGAAAGCCCCTTTTTGTCCAAAAGCTCCCCCAGTTCCATCGCCACCTCATAGGCCGGATTCACCAGAGTTACCTCTCCGCCAGCCACTTTACTGAAAGTAGAACGTAAAAGCGGATAATGGGTACAGCCCAAAATCAGAGTATCAATGGATTTATATTCCAGATCTTTTAAATAACGGCTGACCACCTCTTCTGTAATCATATCATGGAGCCATCCTTCTTCCACCAAAGACACCAGCAAAGGACATGCTTTCCCGTAAACTTGCGCTTCTTTATTATATTTCTTCAGGGCCTTTTCATACATCCCGCTCTCGATGGTACCGGTGGTTCCCACCACTCCGACCCTTCCATTTCTGGTGACAGCCCCCGCCACCCTGGCGGCAGCATCAATGACACCGATAACAGGAATTTCAAGCTCCCTTTTTATTTCCTCCAGCGCATAAGCGGTCGCTGTATTACAGGCAATCACAATCGCTTTCACATCTTTTGTCTTCAAAAAGCGGACAATTTGCCTGGAAAAGCGAACCACCGTATCTTTTGATTTCGTTCCATAAGGCAGCCTGGCCGTATCCCCAAAATACACCATCCGTTCTTCAGGAAGCTGGCGCATGATTTCCCGCGCCACAGTAAGCCCTCCCACACCGGAATCAAAAACCCCGATGGGTGCATAAATCTCCATTTATTACTCCTTTCTGGTAAAAGCCGTCTGAATCAGCGCCTCCACCAGCTGAGGCTTTGCAATACCCTTGTTTTCCCAAAGCATAGGATACATACTGATGGCTGTAAAACCAGGAAGAGTATTGATCTCATTGAATACCACCTGATTTTTGTCCCTGGTCACAAAAAAATCCACTCTGGAGAGGCCAAAACCGTCCACTGCTTTAAATATCCTGACAGCATCCTCCCTGATTTCCTCCACAACTCCCTCTGGAAGGGCAGGGTCAATAACTGTTTTCGATTCAGCATTATGATATTTTGCTTCATAATCATAAAAGTCTGCTGCTGCCAGAATTTCTCCCACGCCAGTAGCTTTTACCTCACTGCCGCCCAGTACTGCACATTCGATTTCCCGGCCCACAATGGCTTCCTCCACCAAAACTTTCCTGTCATGGACAAACGCCTCCAGTAAACCGTTCTTCAGCATCTGTCTGTCCTCTGCTTTTGAGACGCCTTTGGAAGAACCTGCATTGCAGGGCTTAATAAAGACGGGATAAGAAAATTTTTCCTCCACTCTGGCCGTGACTTTAGCTAAATCCGACAACTCTTCCCTCTGCACCGCCACATACCTGGCCTGCCGGATCCCCAATGTGTCTACAATGATTTTTGTATACAGCTTATCCATAGAAACAGCGGAAGCCAATACACCACAACCCACATAAGGAATCCCGGCCAGCTCAAAAATCCCCTGTACGGTTCCGTCTTCTCCATACAATCCATGAAGCACGGGGAATACCACATCCACCTGTCTGCAGCTCACCTGATCTCCGTCTATAAGCAGTACTCCACGCTGCTCCCCATCCGGGGACACTATGGCCCTAGTGCTTCCATCCCTCCACGCACCGGAACGAATATCTTCCACCGAATTCGTAAGGAGCCACTTTCCCTCTTTTGTAATACCAATCATAATCACGTCATATTTATCACAGTTAATATTTTCAATCACAGTCTCTGCCGAAATGCAGGAAACCTCATGTTCCGACGACTGTCCTCCAAAAACCACTGCAACTGTCTGTTTCTCCATAAAAATACCCTCTTTCTATCATTCCATCCCTTCCGGGGAATAATCCTTTTTAATTTCTTTCTCATTGTACCCTCCTTTTCTTATTTCTTCAATGTTAAATTGTAATAAATTCCAAAAAGAGGGCACACTCCTAATATACCAGTTTACATAAAGGAGTATCAAAATATGAAAAAAGAACGAATTATCTTAAGTTTTCTGCTTGCCCTGCTCTGTACAGGAACCATTTTCCTCTGGAAAACTTCCGCCCAGACAGCCCAGGCCGTCCATGAAGATTTGTCTGACCACATTCTCCGGTTCCACGTCCTTGCAAACAGCGATTCCGATGAAGACCAGGCTCTTAAACTGTCCGTTAAAACTGCCGTCCTCAACTATCTGGAAAACGCCCTTCCTGATAATGCAGATCTGGAATCCACTAAAGTATTTTTGGAAAACCATGAATCCGATATAAAAAAAATCGCCGAAGATACCATCTCTTCGGCTGGCTATGACTACTCTGTCTCTATTTTTCTGGAACCGTGGTATTTCCCCACAAAGTCTTATGGAGATCTCACCTTCCCCTGCGGCACTTACGACGCCCTACGCATTGTCATAGGAGACGGCGGCGGTAAAAACTGGTGGTGCGTCCTTTATCCGTCCCTCTGTTTTGTGGATGCCACCTACGGTGTCGTACCGGAAGATTCCAAGGAAGAACTACAGACTATCCTTGACGAAGACACTTATGAAGCTCTCCTCCCTTCCGAAAACGCTTTGGAAAAACCTGCCCAAAAAGCAGAAAAACCCCGCATCCGTTTCCGCCTGGCCGAGTGGCTGGCAGAACTGTTTTAGAAACAATTATTTTTCCTGCTCCCTGATATGCTTTGCCACTGTTTTTTCCTGTTTATCAATATGATTCCGAATGGCCCTTCTGGCGGCTTCCACATCACGGAGGGCTAAAGCCCTCATGATTTCCTGATGTTCCTGTACCAAAATCTTTCTTTGGGGCCTGTCCTTAATATGTTCAATCCGGTAACGGTACATTTGTTCTCTCAAGTGATTCACCATCTGTATCAGACGTTCATTATCCGTTGCCTGATAAATCAACCCATGAAACGTCTCATCCGCCTGCGCGATAACAGTGATGTCATCACTTCCGATCACAGAAGCAAATTTATGGTTTGCCTGTTCCAGCTGGTGAAACGCTTCCTCCGCCATCCTCTCACAAGCCAGCTCTCCAGCCAACTCCTCAAGGGCCCTGCGGACCTCCAATACATCCCTGAGATTTTTTCCCGAAATATGGGCTACCTCCGCTCCTTTTCTGGGAATCATAACCACCAGCCCCTCCAGTTCCAACTTCCGGATAGCTTCGCGTACAGGTGTACGGCTGACTCCCATTTTTTCCGCCAGCTGGATTTCCATCAGCCTCTGGCCGGGAACCAGCTCCCCCCGCAGAATCGCCCGCCGCAATGTATTAAAAACCACGTCCCGCAGGGGAAGATATTCATTTTCATTCATTTTCAGCCCATCCATCTACTACCTCCCAATACGCTCAACCACATTTAAAGGTTTCACCGTATATACCTGCTTTGCCAGACCGCCGGCCCGAATATCCCAGCCAACCTTATCTGCTTTCTCCTTTTCCTCAAAAATCCCAAAAACTGTGGGGCCGCTCCCACTCATAAGAGCCGCCTGCGCCCCCCCCTCCGCCATACACTCCTTCAGCTTCTGTATCTGGGAATAAACAGGGACTGTCACCGTTTCAAGAACATTTCCCAGGCGGGCGGAAATACCAGCCAAATCCCCCGCTCTCAGACTGTCCACAATCCCGTCAATATCAGGATGAAAAAACAGACTATCCACTTTCAAATTTTTATACACAAATTTTGTGGACACACTGACCGGCGGCTTGGCCAGAAGAATAAAACAATCCGGCATAGGAGGAAGCGGTGTCAGCTGTTCCCCAATTCCCTCAGCCAGGGCCGTCCCACGTAAAATGCAATAGGGAATATCTGCTCCCAGCTTCACGCCCCGTACCATCAGCCCCTTTTTAGAAAGCCCCAGCCCAAACAACCGGTTTATCCCAACAAAAACCGCAGCGGCATCACTGCTGCCGCCGGCCATCCCGGCTGATACTGGTATCTTTTTATATAAATTAATAAAAATCCCCTCTTCAATACGAAACTCCTCCATGAGAAGTTTCGCTGCCTGATAGATTAAATTGTCCGGCCCGGTAGGCAGAAAAGGAATATTTGTCCTGATCTCAATGCCGGGTTCCCTCCGTCTTTCCAATCGGATGCTGTCATAAAGGCCCACGGTCTGCATAACCATCCTCACCTCATGGTATCCATCCGGCCTCTTTCCCGTCACATCCAGGCCTAAATTAATCTTTCCATAGGCCCGCAGGGTAATTTCGTCTTTCATATTGTACTCCCAAGTATTTTGTATCCATAGTATACACAATTTCCCTGTAAAATACAATTCCTTCTTAAGTTCCCCAGAATTGCTCTGTTTCCTATCCCTTTCTGGCGGCTTCCCGCTCTTTCCGAAGTTTCTGGAAACGCCCGAATAATCCGCCTTCCTGAGACGAATTCTTTTTTACAGTCCCCTGCCCTTTCGCCTCCTGCTCTTTGCGGTTTACATATTCCTGTACATAGGAAAGATACATCATGACAGAATTGGTCACTGCATTCTCATCAATATTAAATTTCTCATGATGGTTGGGATATGCCCGGCCCATTTCTTCGTTTCCCGCGCCGATAAAAGCAAAAGCTCCCGGAATCCTCTGCTGATACACAGAAAAATCTTCCCCCAGCATCATTTTGGGCACCTCGATAAACGCCTTTTCATCGAACACTTTAGTCGCCCCAGAAAAAGCAATCTCTGCCACGTCCGGGTCATTGTCCACCGCTGGATGGGCGGAAAGATTATACTCCACATTGGCTGTCGCATGATAAGCGGCCGCAGTTCCCATGGCTACCCTCTTCACAGCATTCTTAATCCGGCGTCCCTCTTCTCTGGAAAAGGTGCGAACCGTACCTTCCATAAAGGCAGAACCCGCGATAACATTTCGCACACTGCCGCACTGTACGTACCCTATACTTACCACCGCCGAATCAATAGGGTTCGTCTCCCGGCTGACAATCTGCTGAAGATTGATAATCATAGAGGCTGCCGCCACCGTTGCATCCACACACTGCTGCGGCTTCCCCGCATGGCCCTGACGTCCTTTGATACTAATTTTAAAATAATCCGATTCTGCCATCCTGGGACCTGGTTCAATATTCACGTATCCCACTGGAATGTCCGCAAACACATGTAGGCCAAAAATCTGTTCCACATGATCCAGGTGCCCCGCCTCCAAAATCATTTTAGCCCCTCTGGAAA
>CAOKOS010000045.1 GCA_948470255.1 uncultured Lachnotalea sp. | reverse complement strand
GCATCCCCCGGAGGGTTTTTTACTTTATAGGGCGCAGTTTCCTATAAAGGAACAAAGATTGCGCAAAGCGCAATCGTCGCGCGTGAGCGGGCCTGAAAGGCTAATTTCCTCTCCGCCAACTGCGCATCCCCCGGAGGGTTTTTTACTTTATAGGACGCAGTTTCCTATAAAGAAACAAAGATTGCGCTTTGCGCAATCGCCGCGCGTGAGCGGGCCTGAAAGGCTAATTTCCTTTCCGCGAACTGCGCAGCCCCCAGAGCGTTTTTACTTTATAGGACGCAGTTTCCTATAAAGGAACAAAAAATCCTGCTTGCAGGATTCTCCGCCGCAGTGCGATCCTCTCGGAGCGGTTTTACTTTATAGGGCGCAGTTTCCTATAAAGTAAAAAACGCCATGCAAAGCCCCATATCTTTTCGCATGGCGTTTTTTTTCTGATTTTTAAAATCCTTTAAATCTGTGCATCCAGAATATACATTGCAATGAAGATGGCCGACAGGATATATACCAGTACCGGCACTTCTTTTGCTTTGCCGCGGCAAACCTTAATCACGGCATAAGAAATAAATCCAAAACCAATACCATCAGAAATACTGTAAGCAAAAGGCATCATAGAAATCGTCAAAAAGCAGGGAAGAGCTGTCTCAAAATCACCCCAGTTGATCTTCACCGCACCCATCATCATATAAACGCCCACGATGATCAAAGCAGGAGCTGTCGCCGCGCCGGGCACAATTCCGGCAATGGGAGCCAAAAGTACACATAACAGGAACAAAAGCCCAGTCACTACGGAAGCAAGTCCTGTGCGTCCCCCTTCCTGGATACCGGTGGAAGATTCCACAAAAGTGGTGACAGTGGAAGTACCAAGACAGGCTCCCACACAGGTGGCGACTGCGTCAGCTATCAACGCGCGGTCCCCTCCGGGAAGGTTTCCGTCCTTGTCAAGCATCCCTGCATTTCCGGCCGTACCAAGCAAAGTACCCACCGTATCAAAACAGTCTACAATGAAAAAGCTGACAACTGCCGTAATCAAGGGCAGGACACCCATAGACATCACTCCGCCAAAGTCCAGTTGGAATGCTGTCATGCTGATGTTTCCAATATTGCTCATGGTCATACTCTCTGGCATAGCCGTGATTCCCATGGGAATACCAATAATAGTTGTAGCAATGATTCCGATAAAAATAGCCGCTTTTATTTTATGGGCAATCAGTATTCCGGTAATCAAAAGGCCGATAATGGCAAGGAGCGCCGAACCTTTGGTAATGGCCCCCATGTCAGTGTAACTGCTGGGGTCAGGCCCGATACATTGTACAATCCCTGCATTTAAAAGGCCGATAAAAGCAATAAACAAACCGATACCGACGGAAATCGCATCTTTTAAACAAACTGGAATCGAGGCAATAATCTTACTCCTCAAAGGAGAAACTGTGACCACCAGGAACAGGATACCAGAAATCAAAACAATGGTCAGCCCCTGCTGCCAGGTGTAGCCCATACTGAAACAAAGTGTATAGGTAAAAAATGCATTCAACCCCATACCAGGAGCCTGTGCAAAAGGCACATTGGCAATGAACGCCGTCAAAAGCGTACCAATGGCCGCCGAGAGACAGGTTGCAACCATGACTGCTGTAAAATCCATACCCGCTTCAGACAGATAAGTGGGATTTACAAAAATAATGTAAGCCATGGCAAAGAACGTGGTAACACCGGCGATCACCTCTGTCCGCACATTGGTACCGTGCTCCTTCAGTTTGAAAAACTTTTCCATTTTTGTCCTCCGTTTCTTGACACATAAGATGCCGGAACAGAAATAATTTGTCTGCTCCGGCTGTGATTATTTAACACTATGGTTATCCTATCATAAAATTTTTATAAACTCAACGGAAAATTAAGAAAAATTTAATTTTTTGTCAATCGCCGTATAAAATTGAACCATCGACAGCATTGACCGAAAAGAGACATTCCCCTTCGGCTGGATGCGATATTTTTCTGTTTCCATTTTCATCAATGTAAGTATAAAAACCGTATGCCTCCCAGGCAGGAACCAGCCCGCTATTTTGAGCGTCCTCTAAATCTTCCACCCAGCGGTACACCAGACGGAACTCCTCTAAAGAGACAGACTCCAGCTTGTTTGGTTCGCATATAATCCGTATATCCGACTGCCTGTATATTTCCTGGATTTCAGAGAAAGGCAAAAGTTCCACCGGCGTCCCGTCGTTTCCAATATCATAATCCCTGTAGCTCAGTTCTGCTACGCCTTTGTCATCTATGATAAAATCCAATCCGCTGTATACGATGGGAACACCGTTAAGCTCCCTCACGTAGCGAAAGGCATATCCCTCCCGCTGTCCACTCCAATAATCAAATTCCTGCTTTTTTGCATAGTCAAGGACCAAATCCCCTGAAAGCCCCATCCGTTCCATATAGTCCTCTGCCAGATCTTCCGCCAGTTCCATGGAAATCGTACAGCTGTTTTTCTCCATATGGGGCCATGGCAGAAAATACATGCCTCCACTGCTCATATTGACCCTCATGGTTCTCTGCTCCCAGTCAGTAAACCCTTCCAGATGTTCAAACCTCCTCCCGCCTTCCTCTTTTTGATAACCTTCCATCTGCAAAGGGACTTCTACCTTTTGAACCTCCCTCTCCACTTCCTCCAGCCACTGTTTATCCGACTCCAGCGCCTCCTCCAATAACCGGCGTTCTTCCTCCCCGTCATAATATTGGTTTTCCAGGCGCAGTTTTGTTTCCTGCTCCATATCCACAAGATATTCATAAGCTTCCGGTTCCACACGGTACAGCCCGCCCTCTCCAAGGAGAGGCTCCACATACTGCCCGATCTCATTCTCTCCAAAAGATTTCCGTTCTGCGAAAACTTCCAGAAAAGAATCCGCATCCGGAACGATTACCGTCGCATCGATGGTTTGGACTACACCGTCTCCCCTGGACGCTTTCTCTTCTGAAAAATGTTCCGGTATCCCGTACTTTTCCCGCAGGGCTTTCTGCTTTTCTGTCTCTCCAGGTATATTCTCACCCACAAGCCCCAGCTCTTTTTCCTTCCGTCCCACAGACTCCTCTGTACTGCCCAGCCCATTTTTCAGCTGTCCTTCTTCTGCCGGAAGAGAGGCGTCCTCTTCCTCAAGCAAGGCATCCGGTTTTTTCACTGAGATGTTCTCTGACACTGCCTTTCCACAGCCGATACCAAGCATCAGGCTGAATAAAAGCCCTATTGTCAATATTACCAGTACCCTTTTTTTCATAAGCTCCAGCTCCTTTCTTTTCTTTACTATAAAAGAAAGTTCCCCCAAAGTCCTCATCACTCTGTAAATGAATTGTAAAAATAAACAGACACTTTCGTCCCGCTGCCTTTCCGGCTTTCGATCTGAATCTTTGCTCCATGGAGGCAGGCAATCTGTTCACAGATGGAAAGTCCCAGTCCAAGCCCCTGGCGCCCTTCATAAGGCTCTCCACTCCGGTAAAAAGGCTCCCGTATTTTTTCCAGTTCCCCTTCTTCCATTCCTTTTCCAAAATCCTGGACAAACGCCGTACCCGGAATGGAAATCCCGCCATGAATCTCCTGTCCGGGAAGGGATGCCTTGGCTCCGTTATCTAAAAGATTGACAAAGAAACTCACCAAAAGATCCCCATCCCCCTGTACAAAAAAATCTGTTTCGGCACACAGGTGGAATTCCCTGTCCGGCCACCGTTTCTCAGCCATCTGCAGCGCCTTTTTTAAAGTCCCTTTTACAGAACACTTTTCCATGGAAATCGCTTCATTCTGATGAAGGGCCACAAGCTCCATCAGCTTTGCAGAAAGCCTCTGTAAATATCCCGCCTGCTGGTAAATATTCCGAAGGGCCCGCTGTCTCTCCCTCTCCCCCAGTTTTACGTGAAGAAGCGTATCAGAATATCCCACAATCGAAGTCATGGGCGTCCGCATTTCATGGGCCAGGCTTCCCAAAAGCCGTTCCTTTTCTTCTCCTGCGCGGGTCAGCTCCTGTATTCTCTCCTCCACCTGCTCCGCCATCACATTGAAAGCCTCCGCCAATTTCCCTGTCTCATCCCTCCGGCCCCCATGTACGCGGACATTGTAATTTCCCCGGCTGACTTCCATCGCCGCCCTCTCAAGGATTCCCACCGGTTTTAACACCAGTTTCACGGCAGCCGCCCCGAAAAGGGAGGCGGCTGTCATAAACAAAAACCAGATCAAAGCAAACTGGCGCAAAAAATCCTCTGTTTCTTCATGAATTTCCGTCAAATCCCGTACAGAAAAGAGATAATCCCCCTCCCCCAGCCAAGGCAGACGGGATCCGATAACCATCCGGTATTCCCCTTCCCCCTGTTCCATGACATATTCTGTTTCTTCAAACTTCCCCTTTGTTTTCCAGTCTGGATTCCAGATGATTTCATAGTACGAAGAATCGCAGACCACTTTCCCGTCCTCCAGCCACAAATAACCCTCGAAAAGTTCCTGGGCAAACATCTGTCTTATGATTACTCTGGTAATCTCCCTGGAATTTTCCGCAGCCGTTTCTGACCGGAAAATCCATTCCATTGTATATTTTGCCGACTCATAACTTTGAAGCTCTGCGAAAACAGCTTCTGACATCTGGCGCTTTTCATAAGAAATCCCCAAAACCCATCCACATACCCCTCCGCACACTGCCAGAATCAGAAAAATAAACAACATTATTTTCTGGTACAGTTTCATCCTCTCTCCTCCAGCCGGTAACCGATTTTAGGTATGGTCTGTATAAGTCCCTGATCTCCCAGTTTCCTGCGAAGCTGTCCCACATGGACATCCACGGTCCTGGTTTCTCCCATATAAAAGTCTCCCCACACTTCTTTTAGAAGCCTTTCCCTGGTGAACGTCACATTTTTATTTCTGACAAAAAGTATCAATAAGTCGTATTCCAGCGGTTTCAAGCGTATTTCCCGCCCATTTTTCCGTACTGTCCTGCTTTCCAAGTGGATTTCCACATCACCTGTCTTAAGAATACTCTGAAGACGGCCCGTCCGCTCCAGCACTTTTTCTACCCGCACTAAAAGCTCCAACACTTCAAAAGGTTTTACAATATAATCTTCTGCCCCTCCTTTTAGCCCCCGTACTTTAGAAGCCACATCATCTTTCGCCGTCAGGAAAATAACTGGTATCCCCCGGTCTTTAAAAAAAGGCAGAAGTTCAAAACCATCTTTTCCCGGCAGCATAATGTCCACAACCGCCAGGTCAAATTTCTGATCTTTGGCAAGGAGATTCAATACTTCCTCCCCATCCCGGCAGTTTGCCGTCCCATATCCCACCACCGTAAGGTTCATTTCCAAAAGCTCTGCAATGGCCGGATTGTCCTCCACAATTAAAATCCGATTCTCCATAACACTTCCCCCGCACATTACCGCCCACCGCCAAGAAATACGCCATCCTGCATACTCTTGTCAATCAGTGGTATAATTTCTGTATATATTTTATCACATTTTCTTCCCTAAAAAATGATTCCCTTTGTAAACAAGTTGTAAATATGATAAACTGTAAAACAGATATTTAAGCTTTTACAGCCACTTATAAACTCAGGAGGTATTCCCATGGCACATTCCGCGGCAGATGCCAGTTCATCCATCCATTTTTCATCAGATACTGAAGTATCTCCTGTTGTTTCCGGCTGTATGCAGGGCCGCGCCTTGAGCCGGAAAGTTTATCTGGAACTTACTGTACCTTCCGAAGGCGATACCAGGGCAGACGACAAACGGCTTTTATCCTCCCTGGAGCCTGGATTTTCCAACGTTTCCCTTCCTTATTATGTACTAAAACGGGATTACCCTGCTTTCCGGAAAGATCACTGGCGCGTCACGGCCACCCTCGTTTTTACGGGAAACGGCTGGCAGGTTATATCTGTTGAGGCTGGCGATACCACTGCTTTTCATTATGGCCTGGCTGCAGATCTTGGAAGTACCACAGTCGTCATGGGGCTGATGGACTTAAATACAGGAGAACTTTTGGGGGAAGCAGGCTGCTTTAACCAGCAGATTTCCTACGGGACGGATATTCTCACCAGGATTTTTCATACCCAGTCCGGGGAAGAAGGGCGTAAAGACCTTCAGGAGGCAACTACAGGCACTCTTTCCCAATTAATAGAACAGCTTTCCCAAAAAACCGGAGTTAATGTCAAAAACTGTTCTGTCCTGGTCATTGGCGGAAATACCACCATGGTTCATTTTCTTCTGGGGATCGACGCTTTTTCTGTATTTATGTCGCCTTTCGCCCCCGTATTCAACGACAGCGGCTTCCTGTGGGGACATGAGCTATTCCTGCCTTTTAATGGGCTGGCCTACTGTATCCCCTCTGCCGCCAATTATCTGGGCGGGGATATTATCAGCGGCATCCTCGCCTCCGGTATGAGAAAAAGTGAAAAAATCTCCTTATATATTGATATCGGCACCAATGGAGAAATGGCAGTGGGCAGTTCCGAATTTCTTGTGGCCGGGGCAGGGGCTGCAGGCCCTGCCCTGGAAGGCGGCATCAGCAAATACGGAATGAGAGCTGAGGCTGGAGCCGTAGACAGTGTCCGCATTGAAAATGGCCTCCTCACCGTCACCACCATTGAAGAAGCTCCCATAAAAGGCATCTGCGGCTCCGGGATTGTTGATCTTTTAGCCGGGCTTTTATTAAACGGATGGATGGATCTGCAGGGAACCCTGCTGGATGGAAAATCAGAACGGATCGCAGAAAAAGACGGCCAGCTGGCAGTCATTTATGGATACGCTTCGGAAACTGCCGACGGTTTTGACCGGTACTTTTCCCAGTCCGATATCAAAAGTTTTATGGATACAAAAGCTGCTGCCAGCACCATGGTGGCCTGCCTGCTGGCAGAAACCGGGATTTCAGCCGACGATATAGACCAAATTTTCATGGCAGGCTCTTTTGGAAAGCATCTGGATCTGGAATCAGCCATCACCATTGGACTCTATCCTGATCTTCCCAGGGAACGGTTCATCTGTATTGGAAACGGTTCCTTAAAAGGAGCATATACCCTCCTGGCCGACTGCAGCTGTATAGAAGAAATTGGCCGAATCCTTCCCGATATCCATTATCTGCAGTTTGCCTCAGTGGAAGACTTTGTACCCCGGATGCAGGCCGCCAAGTTCTTTCCCCATACCGACCTTGATGCATGGCCCACCGTAAAAGAGGAGCTTATCCGCAGGGGCGTATTAAAATAAGGGGAGCGCTGGAAATGCATAGAAGCTTCGTGTACTACACCTTGCCGGGAATATAAAAAGCTCTTAATATTCACGGCGCCGGTGCAAAACACGAAGCTTCTGTGTATTTGACGGCGGTATTATAAAACCTGTATTTTTGACTGCCCTGTACAGTTAGTCAGACAGCATCATCCTGTCATTGGCGAATTCACCGCCGCTGGCGTCCTCAAATTTCTTTAAAAGGTCTTCCACTTTAAGTTTCTTCTTCTCTTCCCCGCGCACATCATAAATGATCTGCCCCTCATGCATCATGATCAGACGGTTTCCCAGGCGGAGCGCATCTTTCATATTGTGAGTGACCATCAGGGCTGTCAGCCTGGCTTCCGCAACCATCTCTTCCGTCAGGCTTAAAACCTTTTTGGCTGTCCTGGGATCCAGGGCCGCCGTATGTTCGTCAAGCAACAAAAGCTTCGGTTTCTGAAGGGTCGCCATCAGAAGTGTCAGCGCCTGTCTCTGACCGCCGGAAAGCAGTCCCACCTTGGCGGTCATCCGTTCCTCCAATCCCAGTCCAAGGCGTTTAAGCTCCTCATGGAAAATCTCCTTTTCCTGCTTTGTAACGCCCCATTTGAGGCCGCGTCTGCGCCCCCTTCTGTGGGCCAGGGCCATATTTTCCTCAATCTGCATACCTGCCGCCGTTCCCATCATGGGATCCTGGAACACACGTCCCAAAAGGGAGGCCCGTTTATATTCCGGCCGGCGGGAAATATTCACGCCATCCAGATAAATAGTTCCGCAATCAATGGGATATACCCCTGCAACCATATTCAGCATGGTGGACTTCCCGGCTCCGTTTCCACCGATGATGGTCACGAAATCCTCCGGCTCCAAATGCAGGTTCAAATCCCTTAAAGCCTGTTTCTCCGTAACAGTCCCAGGATTAAAGGTTTTGCTTACATGGCTGATGTTTAGCATGTCAGTTTCCTCCTTTCCCGGCGCTGCCGTCTGTCATGGGGTCATAACTGGCAGCCTGCTTTCTTTTCTCCAAAATCACAGGCACTGTCAAAGCCGCCGCCACCAGAAGGGCCGTCAAAAGCTTCAGGTCGTCCGTATTCAAACCAAGCTGCAGCACCACTGCCACAATAATCCGGTAAACGGCGGAACCCACCACCACTGACAAAAGCTTTGTCCCAAAACTGGTCTTCTTTCCAAAGATCACTTCACCGATGATAATGGAAGCCAGGCCGATGACAATGGCCCCTGTCCCCTGCTTCACGTCGGCATATCCCTGGCTCTGTGTCACCATGGCGCCGGAAAGCGCCACCAAGCCGTTGCTTATGGCAAGCCCCAGCACCTTATTCCGGTTGGTATTCATCCCCAGGGAACGGGCCATACGCTCATTATCTCCTGTGGCGCGGATGGCTGAACCAATCTCCGTACCGAAAAACCAGTACAGCACGGAAATAAGCCCGGCCACAAAAACCAGCCCCACAATCATAGATATCCAGTTCTGCCCAAGGCCGGTCACGCCCGAAAGCTGCTTAAAAATGGTAGGACTCTTTAAAAGGGGCGTATTGGAACGTCCCATAATGCGCAGATTAATGGAATACAAGCCGATTTGAGTCAGGATTCCAGCCAGAATCGCAGGAATCTCACACCGCGTATGTAAAAGCCCTGTCACGAAACCAGCCAGCATCCCTGCGATCACAGCCGCCACAAGAGACAGCCAGGGATTTATCCCTGCTGTAATCAGCGCAGCGCAGGTACAGCCTCCAAGAGCAAAGCTTCCATCCACAGTCAGATCCGCCACATCCAGTATCCTGTAGGTCAGGTAAATACCCAGCGCCATGATTCCCCAAAGAATACCCTGGCTGACAGCGCCCTGAATCGCCAACATAATCCCCATACGGTTTCTCTCCCTCCAGACTTTCTTTCAATTCAATTATTCTGCCAAGTCCTTTGCCCTGTCCATCACGCCATCCAGGTTTACACCCAGCTCCTTTGCCGCTGCGGAATTCACAGCCAGGCTACATTCCTCAGCGCTGATATGCTGAACAGCCATGGTACTCACGTCTGTCCCGTTTTCCAGAATATCAACAGCCATCTGGCCAGCCAGTTTGCCCAGTGCATAGTAATCAAGGCCGTAGGTAGCCAGGCCGCCGTTTGTCACCATGTTCTCTTCTCCCACAATACAGGGAAGCCCGTTTGCATTGGTAATCATGGTGACAGTCGCCATGGCTTCTGCCAGAAGATTGTCTGTAGGGATATAAACCGCATCTACCTTTCCGATCATGGATTCCGCCACCGACTGGATCATGCTGGAATCTGAAACTGTAAACTCCTCATATTCCAGGCCCTTTGCCTCACAGACTTCCTTTGCAATGCCTGCCTGAAGAATGGAATTGTCCTCAGAAGAGCAGTACATGATACCAACCTTCTTTGCATCGGGAAGGATTTCCTGCAGCAGGGAAATCTGCTCTTCCACCGGGTTCATATCGGAAGAACCGGATACATTTGTTCCCGGCGCTTCACTGCTGTTCACAAGTCCCGCCGCCTCAAAATCCGTAACAGCCGTCGCCAGAATCGGGATCTCCGTGGTCTTTCCCGCCACTGCCTGGGCTGCCGGAGTCGCAATGGCAAGAATCAGGTCGTTTTTGTCATTAACCAGTTTATTGGCAATGGTTTCACAGTTGGAAACGTCATTCTGGGCATTATTAAAATCCAGCTCCAGATTCTTGCCTTCCTCATAGCCGGCCTCCTTAAGCGCCGCCACAAAACCTTCATAGCTGGCATCCAGCGCCGGATGTTCCGTAAGCTGGACCACACCGATCTTTACCGTCTCTCCACTTGCCGCAGCTTCTCCCTTTGTTTCAGGTGTGTCTGTCCCTTGGGCTTCCGTATCTGCCGCCGCGGACGCTGCTTTTGTTTCTGCGCTTTTTGTCTCTTTTGCATCTCCGCCGCAGGCCGCCAAAAGGTTTACAGCCAGCAGGGCCGCCGTCATCACTGCCATCACTTTCTTTTTCATAACATAAATCCTCTCTTTTTGTTTTTTCACCACATACCGCCGGCTGGCAGGAGTGTCCGGTTTCCTCCCACCACGCACCCCCCTCCCCAGCCAACGGTAACAGCATACTACAAAAAGGAAGGAAAGTCAATACATTAAAGTGTTATAACTTAACGTGCTAAAGCACCCATGAATCTGCTCAGGGCCGCAGGCGCCTCCAAAAAATCCCCAGGGACAGAAGCAGGATTCCACCTGCCGCCAGCCAGTATTTGGGGCCGAAGTCCCCCTCCGACATGGAAAAAAGATAAAAGTTTTTTACATACCGGCCCCCTCCGAAATTTATGGCGTAATAAACCATCGGAACCATATATCCCACCGCAGGGTTATCCGTCAGGCTGTAAAAGAACATTCCCAGCCCTCCCAGAAACAAGGCCCCCGCCATGGTTCCAAAGAAATAACTCCAACCCGGGAAACTGCATTTGCAGCCTTTTAAAAACATAATGCAGGCTGCCTCCGCCATTACCAGAAAAATCACCCCTTCTAAAATCCTGATCCCGTGAATTTTTGTCAGGGGCATCTGTTTGGAACGGATCAAATCCCGGATATCCTTATCCTGATCCGCCATAAATACAGGAACCAGCAGTACGATTCCCATAAGCGCCGCATAAGTCTCCAAAGTTTTAGCAGTTTCCTGCGGGCCCAGGTTTTCTGTACTTACTAAAAAAGGCATCAGGCAAAACAACAACACAGCCGCCAAAAGATGATATTTCAAATGATGTTTCAGGTGGGATTTACAGATTTTTAAATAAATTTCCAATCCTTATTCCCCCTCCTTTCCGTTTCCAGTCGTAGATAAACACGGCCGCCGCCACAAAGGCCAGGCTTAAAATGCTGTAAAACAGGCGGTTGGCAATGAGTCCCGGAAGTTCTCTTTCAAAAATCCCCGTATTTCCAAGTGCATTAAACCGCGGAATAAATTTCAGGCCAAAGTTCCCAACCAGCGTGTCAATGGATTGGAAAACGCTGGCAAACCAAAAAATCCCCTGCGCCAATATTGCCGCAACACTTCCTGTCAATTCGCTGACAAAAATCCCCACAGCCACTGTGAAAGCCGCCGCAGGAAATATCCACCCTCCCACATATTTCAGAAAAGCAAAGGAATCCGTTGAAAGCCCCGCCGCCTTTGCCGCCACGTCGCACTGAAACTGTGAAAAGACCGCCAGAAAGATAAGAGGGAGCATTGTCATTGCCAAAAGGGCCAGATATCTCACAAAGAGGATGCCGGCCGATGACATTTTCTTTGAATACATGGCCGCAAGCCCTTTGGAACGTTTGTCTTGCAAAGTCCTTGCCACCACAGGAAAAACCGGAAGGATTGCCGCCATCAGACCCATATAGTCGCAGAACAGCCGTGCAAATGCCCCTGAATATCTGTCCTTTTCAATAATGTCGTGATATTCCTCCAGCGCCCCTTCATAAGTCTGAGGCACCTCTACCCCATGCTCCACCCTGGCAGGCGTATACATGGAACCTCCCCCAATGAGATCATCTGCCTCCTCCATCAGCTCCAGGAACCGCTCGAATGATACCCCTTCTGCCAAACTGACTCCAAAATCTATCTGGGGCGGCGCTGCCATTTCCATTTCTATTCCATCTTTTTGTGCCTCCTCATAAAAAGAGCTTTCTTCATTAATATAGTCATATCCCAGTTTTTCCAGCTCTTCTTTGCTTTTCCCCGTAAGCTCCGCCAGGATATCTCCCATCTTTTCCTTTTCCTCTGTTCCCAGGATTACCCTTTTATAAAATCCCAATGGATAAGCGGCGTAACTATTTTGTGCATAATCCTCTGTCAGCCGTCTTAATGTCTTCTCCATAATCAAAGTCTCATCGGTAGAATACGTGTATCCATACTGCCCTTCCCTCCCCGGCTGCGGCTCTGTAAGATTCCAGTCCTCTCCAATCTGGCTCACAAAAAACAAGGCCAGGCAGGCCACATACGCCCAGTAAGCAAGGCTTTTTACCGTCTGCTTACATTCTTTTAAAAACAGCGTTCCAAACATCAAAACTCCCTCCTCTTTGCATGCATGAGATAGAGGTAAGCGTCCTCCACGCCGGCGCTGCACTTTTCGGCCAAAAATGCAGGCGGTTTTTCAGAAATAAACCGGATGGAAGCCGTACCGCCTGTGGTCAGGATAGAAGTCACCGGATACATCTCCTGTACTTTCGTAAGTTCCAGCCTGGAAATTTCCGCCCGGTACACCTGTCCCTCTGCCAGGGCAAGAAACTCCTCCACCGTTCCATTAAAAAGCAGCTCTCCTTTATCCAATACCCCTATATGCTCACAAGTAGCCTCCACATCACCCACAATATGAGTGGACAAAAGGACAATCCTGCTTTGGGCCACCTCACAGAGAAGATTCCTAAACCGCACCCGCTCCTCCGGGTCAAGCCCCGCTGTCGGTTCGTCTACAATCAGTACCTTCGGGTCATGAAGGAGCGCCTGGGCAATGCCAAGCCTCCGCCTCATTCCGCCGGACATGGCCCGTACTTTCGTCTTTGCATCCTCCTGCAGGTTCACACGTGAAAGAAGCGGCATAATCCTCTCTTTTCTCTGTACCTTCGTAAGTCCCGATAACACGCCCAGATAATCCATGGCCTCACAGGCGCTCATGCCCCCATACATGGAAAAATCCTGCGGAAGATACCCCACCATGGATCGTACTTCCTTCGCCCGCCCCACCGGTATACCACAGATGCTTACTTCTCCGCTGCTTTTTTTCGTCAGTGTCGTAATCACTTTCATCAGGGTTGTTTTTCCGGCGCCATTGGTTCCCAAAAGCCCATACATCCCCTCGCCGATGGTCAGGTTCAAATCCTTAAGCACCTGCTTTTTTCCATAAAACTTATCCAGATGTTCAATCTTGATTTCCATAATTTATTGGTTTCCTTTCCTGGCTGTCCCCGGATTTTTGCCTTATTGGGCCTGAATACGAGAGAAGATGGATTTACGTATCCAAATCCCATATATAAAACCCTGGCGGCCATTTTCTTATCGTCAGGGTTTATTATAAATACGAAATCTCTATTTTTTCTCTAGGCGCTTTTCTTGTAAAGAAAATTTGCAGTCCAATCACAATTCTCCGGCTGTTTATGATTTTTCGCGGGATGCCCCTATCCCGGAAAAGATGCTCCCTCATTTTTGGCACAAAAGTATGCCGAAACAATGGCCCCGCCGTCCACGCCGTTGTGGAGACTCAGGGAACCGCCATGTTTTTCGCAGAGCACACGGCAGATATAAAGCCCGATTCCAAAATGCTCTTTCTCCGTCTCTTCTTTATCTTTATAGTAAGGCTTCGCCGCCATGCGCAGCCCTTCCTCTGTAAACCCCGGGCCGTCGTCTTTCACATAAACCTCCAGGAAATCACCCTCATTGGTGAGGATCACCTGCACCCATTTTTTCCCATAACGGAGGCCATTGGAAAGAATATTTTCCACCGTTTCCAAAAAAAGTTCCTCATCCAGATACAGCCTTTTTTCCGAAGGTATGCGCTGGTCTACCCAAATATGGACGCCGCCAGTCCCGTCAAGGGCAGCCGCCATGGATTTTAATGCTGCAAATATTGCGCTCCCTGTTGTCTCTTTTTTCACTGCCCTGCGGTCTTCCAGGGAGCCGACACTTTTCATGGTATCCCCAAAACGTTTCAGCCTCAAAACCTGCCTGTCCATCATGGCCAGTGTTTCCATCAGCTTCTCTCTGCTTACTCTTCCCTCCGGATAATACGTCGTAAGAAAATCAATGTAGCCGTGCAACACCGTAAGAGGTGTCCGAAGATCATGGGCAAACGCGTGGTTGAGGCGCCTTTGTTCTTCCATCATATCCCACATTTTCTGATGATTTTCCTTAAGGCTTCCCCGCATTTTTTCAAATCCTGCACAAAGCCGCCCCATCTCATCCTCTGACCCGTATTCACACCGGAACTCCAGGTCGTTGGCGGCGATTTTTTCCGTACTGTCTTCCAGAAGCTGAAGGGGACGTTTCAGTTTATTTTTGTAAAACAACAGGCAGACACAGGCCACTCCGCCTATCACACATACAAATGGACTCCACGTCTGCACCATATCCAGCATTTCTTTAAGGGCCCTGTCAGCCCCATCCATTTTAGAATAAGTATCTACATAATTGATATGCTGCTTTTCATAGGATTCCTCATCGTAAATCCCCTCTTCGCCAGGCAAAACCACAGACGGTGGAACTTCATATGGAACCTCTTCGTAAACAGTAAAATATTTCCATTCCAGGCTATTTAACATATTCTGGGAAAAAGAGCCAATGAGGGCCATCGCCAGAAGGGTGCCCGCCGTTCCCATGGCGATGTACATCGCCAACGCCTTTTTCAGGGAAAGGTGGAACATCCTGTTCCGAAATGCCTTCCATTTCCCTTTCAGCCAATCCACTGATATCCCACCCCCCAAACAGTCTCGATATAAGATTTCTCTGAATATTTTTTGAGTTTGAGGCGGATCCTCCGAATATGCTCTGTCACAATGGCCTCATCCCCTTCACTGTCGTAGCCCCAGAGGCGCTCATAAATCCGTTCTTTGGAAAACACCTGCCCCCTGTTCATGGAAAGCAGCTCCACAATATCAAATTCTGTCTTTGTCAATCCCACATTTTTCTCGCCGCAGTAAACACAGCGCCTGGAATAATGGATGACCAGCTCCTCGGAAAACCGGAGAGAATCTTTTTTCCCTGCCCTAGCCTCCCTCCGCAGATGAGCCGCCACCCTGGCGCCAAGCTCCTCCAGGGAAAAGGGCTTGATAATATAGTCATCCCCTCCAATCATCAGCCCGTTAATCCTGTCCTGTTCTTCCACCCTGGCAGTTAAAAACAGGATCGGGCTGTCCACATACTCCCGAATCCGTCTGCACACTTCCAGGCCATCCATCCCCGGCATATTGATGTCCAGGAGAATCAGATCCGGCTGTCCGGAAACCTTCTCCAGGACTTCTTTTCCATTTTTTGCCGTTACTGTCTGATATCCCTGCATACAAAAAAAGTCTGTCAGCAGCATCCTTATATCTGCTTCGTCGTCCGCAATCAAAATTTTATACCCTTCGTGTATCCCAGTGTGGCCGTTCGGCCGTTCCAAAAAGGTATATCCCATTTCCCGATTTCCCCGTCTTTCTCCAGATTTTGTAATGATTTCAAAGTCTATATTTTGTTATTATTTTATCATAGAAATCCCTACAAAAACACTATAAAATCAGATTTAGGAGAAAAGAGTTGACATATGGAAAATCCTGTGATATAAATGTAAGGTAGGTTTCAGCTATAGTACAGGGGTGTAGTTCAGTCGGTAGAACGTTGGTCTCCAAAACCAAATGTCGAGGGTTCGAGTCCTTCCGCCCCTGCTTATGAATCCTCTGTTTATGGGGCATTAGCGCAGTTGGGAGCGCGCCACACTGGCAGTGTGGAGGCCAGGGGTTCAAGTCCCCTATGCTCCACGGAAAAAGCCTGGAAAATCACAGTTCCAGGCTTTTTTACTTTATAGGAAATTGTGTCCTATAAAGTAAAAAAACCTCCGGGGATGCGCAGTTCGCGGAGAAGAAACTGCGTTCCCCATCCGGCAAAAAACAGGGTGTTTTTATACTTTCTTCCGTGTCATGAAAATCCCAACGATCGCCCCTATAAAGATAACCGGCGCTAGTCTGACAAACAGCCATTCAAATGCGTGAAAAGCTGCCCCGGCAATAACGGTTTCCGGGTCATTTTGCCCCCAATTCAAATAAGAACTCTTTAATAATATTAAAAATACAGAGATTGTTACTATGGCCGTACACAATAAAATAAGCAGCCCACGAAATATTTTTCTTCGCGCATCCTTCTTTTGTGCAAGTTGTAAGTTTATCATTTCCAGTTTTTCGGAAATCACTTTCAGGTCGTCAACTTCCGTCTCAATAACAGTTTCCCCAAGCAAAACGCTTACAGGTGTTTCAAGTACTTCCGATATGGAAATTAACATATCAGAATCAGGGACGGACAATCCTTGTTCCCACTTGGAGATTGTTTGCCGCACCACATTCAGCTTGACAGCAAGTCCTTCCTGTGAAAGCCCTTTTGATTTTCTGATTGCTTTCATGTTTTCATTTAGCATTAGGGATAACCTCCTTTCCTCCAGTCGTTGCCATTACCATACCAAAATCCGCCCGTTGCTACAAGCAACATATATTAACATTTAAGGTTTATAGTCGTGACAGGCCGCTGGAGCTGTCCGTGTGAAAGAACCGCCGGCCAGTATATACTGGCCGGCGGCTCTCTTATTAACCATAATACAGGTGAATCTGTTTTATTTCTCAGACGTAGAAGCCCTTCCCCACAAATGGAAAAGACTTTTATTCATACAGCGGATACTTGTCTGTCAGCTCTTTCACCAGGGCTTTTGCTTTCGCAGTGTTGGCCTCATCCTGGGTGATAACCAGGCGGATCGCCTCTGCGATAACTGCCATATCCTCTTCCTGAAGCCCTCTGCTGGTGACAGCCTGGGCGCCAAGGCGGATTCCGCTGGTGACAAAAGGCTTCTCCGGGTCATTGGGGATCGCGTTCTTATTGCAGGTAATATTGGCTGCATCGAGAAGCTTTTCCGCTGCTTTCCCAGTCACGCCTACAGGACGCAGATCCACCAACATCAAATGATTGTCCGTTCCGCCGGAAACAATGTCAAACCCTCTGGAAAGAAGCTCAGCTGCCAATTTGGCCGCGTTCTTCTTGGTGTTTGCCATATATTCTTTGAAGCCAGGCTCCAAAGCCTCCTTAAAGCAGACGGCCTTTGCCGCGATCACATGCATCAGGGGGCCGCCCTGGATGCCCGGGAATACGGCTTTATTAAAATTAAATTTCTCTTCGATTTCATTGCTGCAGAGGATCATACCGCCTCTGGGGCCGCGGAGAGTCTTGTGGGTCGTAGTCGTGGTCACGTGGGCATAAGGAATCGGGCTCATATGAAGCCCGGCTGCCACCAGCCCGGCAATATGGGCCATGTCCACCATCAGATATGCGCCCACCTCATCGGCAATCTCCCGGAACAATTTAAAGTTGATCTCCCTCGCATAAGCACTGGCCCCCGCCACGATCAGCCTGGGCTTGCACTCATGAGCAAGACGGCGGACTTCCTCATAGTCAATCACACCTTCATCTGTGACACCGTAAGGGACAATCTTAAAATAAGAGCCAGACATATTTACAGGGCTCCCATGGGTCAAATGGCCGCCGTGGGCCAGGTTCATACCCATCACCGTATCTCCCGGCTTTAACATGGCAAAGAATACCGCCATATTGGCCTGGGCGCCGGAGTGGGGCTGCACATTTGCATACTGGCAGCCAAACAGCTTCTTTGCCCGCTCCCTTGCCAGATCTTCTACCACATCCACATACTCACAGCCGCCGTAATACCGTTTTCCAGGATATCCTTCCGCATACTTATTGGTCAGTACGCTTCCCATGGCCGACATGACAGCTTTACTCACAAGGTTCTCAGAAGCAATCAGCTCCAGATGGCTCCTCTGCCTTCCCAGCTCATCCTGGATTGCTTTCGCAACTTCAGGATCATACGTGGTCACTTCATCAAATGAATACATTGGTTTTCCTCCTGATCTGAATTTATTATTCGTTGATATCCAACTTAATATGCACATCCTCAAGCTGTTTCGGGTTCACCAAAGAAGGGGCGCCCATCATAATATCCTGAGCATTTTTATTCATAGGGAACGGAATCACTTCACGAATACTGTCTTCCCCCGCCAAAAGCATGACCATCCGGTCCACACCGGGAGCAATGCCTGCATGGGGCGGCGCCCCGTAGCAGAACGCATTGTACATGGCCGGGAATTTGGCTTTCACATCCTCTTCCCCCAGCCCCACCATATGGAACGCTTCTATCATGATCTCCGGATCATGGTTTCTCACAGCGCCGGAAGAAAGCTCGATACCGTTGCACACCAGATCATACTGATACGCGCAGATATCCAGGGGATCCTGTTCTTTTAACGCCTTCATGCCGCCCTGTGGCATGGAAAAAGGGTTGTGGCAAAATTCCAGCTCACCGGATTCCTCCCCGATTTCATACATGGGGAAATCCACAATCCAGCAGAATTCATAACACTCTTTATCCATATACCGCGCTGCATAATTTGTCACGATCTTTCTTGCCGCCCCTGCGCCCTTCTGGGCTTCCGCCTTTGTGCCTGCCGCCAAAAGCACCAGCTCTCCGCCTTTTAAAGATAAGGCGGACATGACGGCTTCTGCCCTGTCTGAAAGGAATTTGGAAATACCTCCTGTAAGGCTTCCGTCAGCCCCCGCCTTGAACCAGTAGAGCTTCCTTCCCGTCTGGACTTCCACGTCGGCGCAAATCTTATCAATGACCTTTCGGCTCTCTGTGAAGTCCGGGCACACAACTGCTTTGACCTGCGCGCCGGCAAAGGGTTCAAAGCCACAGTCCCTCATCACTTCCGTCCCGTCGGAAAGCTCCAGTTTAATCCGCAAATCTGGCTTGTCCGTGCCAAACCGCTCCATGGAATCCCGGTAAGAAATCCTGGTGAAAGGGGCCAAAGAAGCCTTGTTATAAATCCCATATTTTTCAAACACAGGCGGCAGCACCTGCTCAATGACGGCAAATACATCATCCTGGGAGGCAAAAGCCATTTCCATATCAAGCTGATAAAATTCCCCCGGGGAACGGTCTGCCCTGGCATCCTCATCCCGGAAACAGGGGGCGATCTGGAAATAGCGGTCAAAGCCCGACGCCATCAAAAGCTGCTTAAACTGCTGAGGCGCCTGGGGCAGCGCATAAAACTTTCCCGGATGGTTCCTGGAAGGCACCAGATAGTCCCTGGCCCCTTCCGGGGAAGAGCAAGTCAATATCGGTGTCGTGATCTCATAAAAATCCAGATCCATCATCCGTTTTCTAAGCTCCGCCACAATGCGGGAGCGCATAAGAATCTTATTTTTCACTTCCGGGTTTCTGAGATCCAGATATCTGTATTTTAAACGGGCATTTTCATCTGCCTCTTTGGAACGGGAAATCTCAAAAGGCAGCGCGTTGTAATAACATTTGCCCAAAACCTCTATGGATTCCGGCACCACCTCCACCTCGCCTGTGGGCAGGATCCCGTTCTTGCTGGAGCGCTCCCGTACAATCCCGGTGACGGAAAGGGTGGATTCCCGGTTCACCGACGAAATTTTCTCCATCATTTCCTCAGATTCAATGACCACCTGAGTCTCGCCATAAAAATCCCTGAGCATCAAAAATCCCAGGTTTTTGCTGACCCGGCGCAGATTTTCATACCATCCGGCCAGAGTCACCTTTTCCCCCACATCTTTGATTCTTAAATCGTTACAGGTATGTGTCCTGGACTGAAACATAACTTAATCTCCTCTATCTTTGTCTGTTTATCTGCCTGCTCCCGTTTGCGGCCTTCCTCCGGTCATTTCCTGCGGTAACATTCCACAAACTCCTCATACCCTTCTTTTGCAAGCTGTTCTTTCTGGAATTTTTTGTTTTTATTCATATGGGCAACCAGTACCTGTACGCCGGCTTCCCGCTCTTTCCTGGCTTCAGAAAGCACCTGCGCCATCTCGCCAGTGTCCATGTTCTTCTCAAGAAGATACGCTTTTTTCTTTCCGCCTTCAGGCGCCTGGAACCCTTTTTCCATGAGAATCGTAATAATCCGTTCAAATCCGATGGAAAATCCACAGGCCGGAGTATCCATTCCGGTAAATTTCCCGATCATTTCATCATAACGGCCGCCGCCAGCCACAGAGCCGCCGAACCCCTCCATCTTGATCTCAAAAATGGAACCGGTATAATAGGACATGCCGCGCACCAGCGTCGGGTCGAATACCAGGGAAAAATCACAGGAAGCCGCTGCTTCCACACTGTCAATGATGGTCTTCATGGCAGGGATCACCGCCCCGTCAATAAAGCCTTCCAGCTTTTCTTCCAGACAGGCAAGCGCCTCCTTTGTGCCGGGGGCTTCTGCGAACAACCCCATGTACTTTTCAACGGCCTCCTTTGGAAATCCGCTTTCTAAAAGTTCTGCCGCCACGCCATCCTTGCCGATCTTGTCCATCTTATCCAGGATAATAAATACCTGGTCATAATCTTTTTCCGTAAATCCGCTGTAGGCGGCCATGGCCTTTAAGACCCGCCTGTCATTAAAACACACCTGGAAACCGGAAAAGCCCAGCTTCCCTAAAAGCGTCGTCGTGGCGGACATCAGTTCAATTTCCGCCAGGCAGGTGGCATCTCCCAAAATATCAATGTCACATTGCATAAACTGGCGGAACCGTCCCCTCTGGGGCCTGTCGGCCCGCCATACATTTCCCATCTGAAGCGCTTTAAATGGGGAAGGAAGCACAGCGGAATTGTTGGCATAATACCGGGACAGGGGCACAGTCAGGTCATAACGCATGCCGCAGTCCACCACATCCGCCTCCGTCTGCGCCTCCGGGATATGGAGCTTTTCCCCCCGTTTTAATACTTTAAAAATCAATTTTTCATTTTCCCCGCCCTGCCTGCTGGAGAGGTTTCCAATGTTCTCCATACACGGCGTTTCTATATGGGAAAAACCAAAGCTCTTATATGTTTCCTGAATCTGGCGGATTACATAATCCCTCACCTGCATTTCGCCAGGAAGAATGTCTTTCATACCTGTTACCGGCTTTTTTGTCATTGCCATATCTGTTTCTCCTTATGTCTGCTTTGCCCGTTTCCCGGACATTCCCCGTCTATCATACACGAACCCTCTTCTGTTTTCAACTACAAATCCGAAAATTGGGAAAAAAGCCGCTTCTTCCGCAAAATCATCTCGTCAATCCTTCCCAGGTACAGATCAATATCTTTTACATTATCACACCGCTCAATCCGGCCGTCCGGGAAAACAGCTTTTGTGGTGGAACCTGCCCCCAGGGCGACGATGCTTTGTTTCTCTTCCATAATCAAGATATTGTAAATGCCGGCTTTTCCAGGCCGCCCATAACCCACATTTTCAAAATTCCCGGCCATGTTTTTCTGCCGGTACAGATAATACGGTTCCAGCCCCATCCTGCGGCAGTAAGATTCCGTCGTCTCCATCATTTCCCCGGTATTCTCAAACCTCAGATGGGCATATTGTTCCTTCATGGTATTCAACCTGGACGCCCTTTTCACAGCCAGGGAATGGACTGTGATACTGTCTGGCGCCATGTCATACAGCTTCTCCATGGTAAAACGGACGTCGTCTATGGTTTCCTCCGGCAGCCCCATGATCAAATCCATATTGATATTGTCAAACCCCGCTGACCGGGCCATGCTGTAAGCTTCGCAGATCTGCTCCGGCGAATGTTTCCTTCCGATGAGCTTTAGCGTCTCTGCTTTCATGGTCTGGGGATTGATGGAAATACGGGAAACGGGATGGAGCTTTAACGCCTCCAGCTTTTCCTCTGTCACACTATCCGGCCGTCCCGCCTCCACGGTCCATTCCTGAAGATCCGCAAGGTCAAAGCTTTCCTCCAATTTTGCCAGCAAACGGCGCAGCTGGCCCGGCGTAAGGGTGGTTGGCGTACCGCCGCCGATATAAATGGTATTCAGCTTTTTATGGGCAAAAGCTTCTCTCGTATAATCAATTTCCCTGAACAGCGCCTCCAGATACTCCTCCATCCTGGGCGCCCATTTGGCGACAGGATAAGAAGTAAAAGAACAGTACAGGCAGGTGGTGGGGCAAAAAGGGATTCCAATATAAAGACTGTATCCGTCTTTATAATCAATATGCTTTAACACCTCTTTTTCCCGCTTTGCAATCTCAATACTTAAATCAATCTTTTTCCGGCTGGCAAGGTAAGTGTCTTCCATATAAGAGACAATTTCTTTTTCGGAAGCGCCCTCCTCCAGCATGGCCATGGGTATCTTTGTGGGGCGGATTCCCGTCAATGTCCCCCAGGGAAGGGTTTTACCTGTATCCGAGGAAAGCAGCCCATATACCAGACGTTTCAGTATGGATTTTGCCGTTTTCCTGTCGGATGGGTCTGAGGCTTCCGCTGCCTCCCGGATATCCGGCCCTGCTTCCACATTCCCCTCACCCAATCCCGGCTCAGACGTCTCCTGCCGAAAGGAATGGAGCCTTACCTGGATTTTATTTTTCCCGTATTCCACCTCCAGGCATTTATCCCCCGGAAAAAAATCTTCCGGCGATCCCAGGACAATCTCTTCCCCGGGATAAAAAGAGGTCAGAAGCCCCCTCACGTCATATTCAAAATTTTCCTCGCTGAGTTTCAG
>CAOKOS010000044.1 GCA_948470255.1 uncultured Lachnotalea sp. | reverse complement strand
GCCCCCCGCAAAAAAACACCACAAATATCCCCCTCACCACACCCCCGCGGCGGGCCCCGGCGCCGAGGGGCAGCCAAATCTGTAGTCTTCTGTCCCGGAACTAGGATTTCTCCGTGAGTTTCCTTTCTAAGATCATACAGGGTATTTTTAGTTTAGCAGGTCGCTCCGCCTTTCATATGCTTCTGGGCGGCGATATTTTCTTCTTTTCTGTCCAGAAGGTCATTGGACAAAAGCTGCTCTTGTACATTTTCAAAACCGATCCGTTCTACAGTGTCGGCAAAACGTTCACCAGTGATTCCCTGCTCACGGAAAAGGAGGATTGCTTTTTCCACAACTGCGAGGACTTCGTCTTTATCGGTAAAGATTTTCTCCAGGAAACGACCCTGCGCTGTTTTCTTGCCCCAACGCCCGCCGATGTATACCCGGTAGCCGTTGGTATATTCTTCAAAAGCGCCAAAAGGACAGAAGCCGTGGCAGCGTCCACAGTGGTTGCAGGCGTTTTCGTCAAGCGTAATCTTCCCGTCAGCCAGTTTCGCCACATGAATCGGGCAGTTCTTTTCCACCTGGCAGTTTTTACAGCTGCGGCATTTCTCAAGATTGATGAGAGGCACTCTCTGGCCGATGATACCGAGATCATTCAAGTCGGGTTTCACACAGTTATTGGGACATCCGCCTACGGCAATTTTGAATTTATGAGGCAGTTTTACACTGGCGTATCCATGGTAGAAACGCTCGTGGATTTCTTCAGACAGAGCGAAGGTGTCGATTAAGCCGTACTGGCAGGTGGTGCCTTTGCAGGATACGACAGGACGTACTTTGGAACCTGTCCCGCCGGTTTCCAGGCCGCGCTCCATGAGGTATTCCCGAAGTGGTTCAATGTTATCGAAAGGCACTCCCTGGATTTCCATGGTGAGACGGGAAGTCATGGTCACTTCGCCGTTTCCGAAAAGCTCCGCAGCGTCGGCAATGGCCCTTGCTTCTTCACCGGTTATTTTTCCGTTTCTGGTGATGACACGTCCGTTAAATTTATCTGGTGTCCGTTTATCCTTTAAAAAGCCCAGGGCTTTTACTCTTGTTTCTTCTGCCTTGGAGACAGCCGCTCCGTCTGTTTTTACTTTCACGTCGTTAAAAAACCCTCCTCCTTCCAGAACCACGGTGTTTTTATAGCCGAAATGGCGCAGCCGGTTCTGCAGGAAATATCCCCGTTTGCCTTTGGCACAGACAAGCAGCAGTTTTTCCTCTTTGCCGATTCCGTCCAGTGGGCCATTTACTTCTGTTAAAGTAATATAAGGGGCGCCATGAACGGAAGGGGAGGGAGCAACGTCCAGTACTTTGTAGCCCTTTGCCTCTCCTGCCGCATATTCTGCCGGTGTCATGCTGACAATGTCGCCGTTTAATTTATTTAACAGCACATAAACTGCCTGTACCAGAGGATGGATAGCTGTCGAGAAAGGAGGTGCATAAGCAAAATCCGCATTTTCAAAATCTTCAAGCTTTGCGCCCATGGTGATACCCATGACGGCGATATCCACCATTTTATCCACAGCGCCGGGGCCGAATACCTGGAGGCCTAGGAGCTTATGGCTTGCTTTATCGGCAATGAGCTTGGTGGCGAAAAAAGAGGCGCCGGGATAATAGTGGGCCTTATCATCTGTCACCATCAAGGCCGTTTCCACATCATATCCGGCGGACTTTGCCTGGGCCTCTGTAAGGCCGGTACGTCCACAGTTGAGGCCCGGCAGCTTGATGACGCCGGTACCTAAGACCCCGGGATGAGATTTTTCTTTTCCGGCCAGCGCCTGGGCCAGGGTACGGCCTTCCATATTGGCGGAAGAACCCATGGGGGACCACTGGGGGGCGCCTGTAATCCTGTTTGTTATCTGTACGCAGTCTCCTGCCGCATAAATATCCGGCAGGTTTGTTTTCATGGTTTTGTCTACCACGATGGCGCCGCGGTTCATTTCGATGCCGCTGTCCTCCAGAAATGCCGTGTTGGGACGGACTCCGGCGGCCATGACGACTACGTCACAGGGGAACATACCGGCGCTTGTTTTGATTCCAGTTACATGGTCGGCGCCAGTGATCTCTTCGCCCTTTGTACTGGTAATGACACGGATACCCTGTTTCAGCAAATGTTTTTTTCCATAGGCAGCCATTTCTTCGTCCAGGATGTTGGGCAAAATCTGGGGTGCAAAATCCACTACGGTGACGGTAACGCCTTTTTGCTGCAGGTTTTCTGCAATTTCCAGCCCGATAAAACCTGCGCCCACTACGACGGCTTTTTTTACAGGTTTTTCTTCCACATAAGTCCGCAGCGAAATGGCGTCGTCGGGGGTGCGCATGGTGAAGACACCCGGAAGACCGATTCCCGGAAGAGGCGGCACGGCCGGGGAAGCTCCTGTGGCAATCACAAGTTTGTCATAGACATAGCTTTCTGTTTCCCCGGTTTTTAAATCTTTTACCTGCACAGTTTTTTCGCCTGGATTTAAGGCAGTGGCTTCTTTTTCTGTCAAAACAGTGACGCCTGTGAGCGCTGAATATTTTTGAGGCGTATTTACAATCAGCGCTTCCCGCTCTTCAATGAGGCCGCCGACATAATAGGGAAGGCCGCATCCTGCATAAGAGATGTCTTTTCCCTTGGTGATAACTGTAACTTCTGCCGCCCTGTTTTCACGTTTTAGCTTGGCAGCTGTTTTTGTCCCGGCAGCGACTCCGCCGATAATTAATATTTTCATGTGGACAGATTCTCCTTAAATGAATGATTTATAAAATAGATTATATCCCAAATGTTTATGTTCCATTATTTTTCAAAATGCCCGGCAACTTCTTTTAAGTGTTCGATGACAGGCAAATGCTGAGGGCAGACTCCTTCACACTGGCCGCATGCTACACAGTCGCTGGCTTTTCCAAACACATCTGTGAGGCGGGAATAGTACGAACCCTGGGGCGTCCAGCGTTTTCCCTTGATCTCCTGTTTGTCCGCGTTATACAGAGAGAAATATTTGGGGATGGCGATATTCATAGGGCAGCCGTCGGTACAGTAGGAACAACCGGTACAGGGAATGGAAATCCCCTGGTTGATGATATCCACGGCCTGACGGATGATGGCATGTTCCTTTTCATCCAGGCGGGTGAAGCTGGCCATATAACCAGTGTTGTCCAGAAGCTGCTCCATACTGCTCATGCCACTTAAGACCATCATCACATGTTCCTGACTGGCAGCAAAACGGATGGCCCAGGAGGAGACCGACATATCAGGATGATGGGCTTTGAACATGGCTTCGGCAGTTTCGGGAATCTGGGCTAAAGTGCCGCCCTTGACCGGCTCCATGACGATAACAGGCTTTCCATGCTTGACTGCCACCTCATAGCATTTGCGGGACTGGACGCCTTCGCTGTCCCAGTCCAAATAATTGATCTGCAGCTGTACGAATTCCATTTCAGGATATTTAGTGAGTACATGATCCAAAAGCTCCGGGCTGTCGTGGAAGGAAAATCCCATTTTTTTAACAAGCCCCTGGGCCTTTTTCTCTTTCAGCCAGTTAAAACAGTCCAGCTGTTCAAAAATTTTAAAGTGATCCGCGCCAATGTCATGGAGTAAGTAATAGTCAAAAAAGGTGACTCCTGTTTTTTTCATCTGTTCGTTGAAAATGCGATCCCGGTCTTCCACAGTTTTTAAAAAAGGCGCGGGAAGCTTGTCTGCCAAGGTGAAACTGTCTCTGGGATGGCGGCTTACAAGGGCTTCCCGGGCGGCGTTTTCACTTTGGAAGCCGCAGTACATCCAGGCTGTGTCAAAATAAGTAAATCCCCGCTCCAGGAACGCATCGACCATCTTCTTTGTATGTTCGATGTCGATTTTGGCGGGATCATTGGGGTCGAGGGAGGGAAGCCTCATCAGGCCGAAACCCAGTTTTTTTGCACTCATAACAAATCCTCCTTAATTTAGGGTTACAAAAACCAGTGTTTTATATTTGACCAGAAGAATGGAACCTGTAATTATTTATAGCTTAACAAATATGGGAATTGAAAGCAACTTAAACATTTTTCACACAGTGCTCAATAGAATACCGGACCATATCGCCGACAGCTTCATCAGTAAAAAAAGCGGTGTGGGGTGTCATGAGTACATTGGGCATAGCCTGGAGAATGGCCATTTCATGATGGCCCACAGGGCGGTATTTGAAGTCTTTATAATAGATGGCGCTTTCACCGTCAACCACATCCAGGGCGGCGGCGGCCACTTTTCCACTTTCAAGAGCTTCGATGAGGGCGGCGGTATCAATGAGGACGCCTCTGGCCATATTGATGATAATGACGCCATCCTTCATGGAAGCGATGGTGTTTTTGTTGATCATACCGCAGGTTTCATCGGTGGCAGGCGTGTGTAACGTGATTAAATCAGCTTCATGGTAAAGAGTATTTAAGGGACAGTACTGGGCGTACTGTTTTACACTGTCTTTCTCATAGACATCATATGCCAGAACCCGGCAGCCAAACCCGCTTAAATTTTTAATGACAGTTTCCCCAATCTTTCCAGTGCCGATGACGCCGACAGTCATATTACAAAGCTCTTTCCCGCGGATATCTTTCAGGGAAAAATCCTGGCCGATATATCTGGTGAGGATGGCTTTCATTTTCCGTATGGCCATCAGCATTGTCATAACCGTATATTCGGCTACGGTATGGGGCGTGTAGCTGACGTTGGAAACAGAGATACCCAGGGATTCGGCATATTTATAATCCACATGTTCATACCCCACAGTCCTGGTGGCGATGGCCTTTATGCCAAAACCGCGCCAGATATCAATGAGATCCCGCCCCACAGGCGTAGTGATGATGTCGACGGCGAAGCAGCCTTCGGCCAGACGGGCCGTTTCCGGCGTCGGGGGAAGGGGGGAGATGGAAAGTTCTACGCCATATTCTTTTCCGTATTTTTCAAAAAGTGCAATTTCATCTTCGCGACAGCTGTAAACAGCGATTTTCATAAGTAAACACCTCACAAAATAATAAAATGACGAATCGTAAAATATAATTAAATATGTACATGCATATTCGCAGGCCTGGAAAAGTTTATGTAAAGAGGGCGCTTTCCGGCTTGGTTAAAATTCCGGCAGGCGGAGCAATACTTTTTCTGTCATAATAATTCAGGTTGATTACCTGGATACGGCAGGGTTTACCGTTGATTAATTCTTCCATCATATTCATGGTCACTTTAGCAAACTGGCGTGGATCGAAACCAACGGAGGTCAGTTCCGGCGTGGTGAGGGTAGCCAGAGTAGAATTGCTGAAGCAGGCCAGGGAAACGTCTTCCGGGACACGGATGCCCATAGAGATAAGCTGCTTTAAAATCGATGCGATGACAAAAGGCTCGTCGGCGCATATGGCCGTAGGCGGCTCCGATACGATGGACGGGTCGAACATCCTGGTGACACAGGCATGGATATCCTCAATACTCCGGCAGGAAGCAGGGACATAACGCAGATCCATGGAAACCTGGTGGCTGATGAACGCATCCATATATCCGGCAAAACGATGGTTGCTGACCGTATATTGATCCATAGGGTAACACAGGTTGGGCAGCATGGCAATCCGCGTGTGCCCCAGATCTATAAGGCGGCCCACCATGTTTTTAATGGCCAGACGGTAATGAGGGACAATCTGGCTGATGGAGGAATCCAAAGTGTAATAATCACGGGTCACGTAAAGAAGTACCTTGGTGCCGCTCTTTGCAAGCTGGTTTAACTGGGGCTCTGTCAGGGAGCTGTTTGCCACAAAAACCGCGTCGTAATGGCGGCTGATCAATGTGGTGATAAAATCATCGGTGGCATAGTAGTCTTCCGTTTTCGATACAGTACTCAGGACAATATGGTAACCGCGGGAGTTGGCAATGTTCTCGAGATGGAATAAAAGGTCGTTGAAAATATCATTGAGCTGGGAACCACGAACCACAGCGATCATGTGGGTGCGTCCCTGCCGCAGGTTTTTGGCGTTCTGATTGGGAACATAATTCAGTTCTTCAATGGCGGACAGGACGGCTTTCCGTTTTTCGGCGCTGACGTAATTGGAATTGTTAATTACATAAGATACGACAGCGGGAGAAACTTTTGCCAACCTTGCAACATCATTACGTGTAACCACTGTGAAACTCCTTTCGCGAAACCGGTAAACTTATTATATAAAAAAACATGGATTATTTCTAAAACTGTAGAAAACAGACAGAATCAAATAAATTATAGCATAGGGAACCATCAGATTTCAATGGTTTTTACGAAAATATGTATCTACACGGATTTAGAAAAAGGATAAATTGTGAAATATGCACAGAAGAGGTAAGGCGAACTAAGCGATATTCACAAAAATGAAAGAAAATATTGACAGAATAAGAGGAATGTGCAAGAATGATATCATAAAACATAAACACGGGTAAACATAAGATACATAAAAAAAATTGTAAGGAAATAAGGGGAAAATTGGAAAATTCCTTATATTTTTGAAGAAGTATAAATACGAATTTATATGCAAAGATGTACAAAGAGGAGGTAAAAAACATGGCAATGCATATTGATGTTGACAAGCATTTGACATTTTCCATGAACACCAAGTTGTTCCCGATGATCGGATGCCCCATGGGGCAGAGTAGCGGATCATACGGGTATAACCCTTTGTTTGAGGGAAATGGGATTGATGAGATCATGTGGCCGGTGGAAATCCCTGAAGGCGGACTGGAAGATTTTGTCAAGGCATTTAAAACATTCGGAATGAGACATTTCACCATTACAATGCCTCACAAGGCGGCCATCATCCCTTATCTGGATGTGGTTGACGAACATTCCAGGCTGTTTAACTCTGTCAATGCGGTGAAGGTGGATGAAGAAGGCCGGCTTTGCGGCGCAGGTTTCGACGGCAAAGGCAACATGGCGGCCATCATCAATGCAGGCGTGGATGTGAAAGGTATGGATGTGGCCATTATCGGCGCCGGAAGCATTGTAGGCGTTATCCTTTTGACGATGGCAGAGCATGGCGCCAAAAAAGTGACATTGATCAACAGGACAGAAGCCAGGGCAAAACACCTGATTGATGTGGTTAAAGAACATACGGATATGGAAATCGAATTTCTTCCGTATACGAATGAAAATCTGGATTTGGCAGCTTCCCGCTGTGACTTCCTGATGCAGGCCACCCCCCAGGGGCTTTTCGGTTTCCCGGCGGATTATGAATATCTTGGATTCCTGGACAAACTGAAACCGGAAGCAGTAGTTATGGAGAATATTGTGAACCCTCCTATGACGAAGTTTGCCACCGCGGCCAAAGAAAGAGGCCACAAGATGATTTACGGCGTGGACATGATGCTGGGGCAGTTGGCAGAGATCTTTGAATTCTGCTTTGGCTTTAAGCCTTCCGCAAAATCCATGGAAAAATCAAAGAAAAATGTGTATGAATACTTTGGCCTTTGAAAAAGCCAGGTATAGAAAAATTTGTTTATGACTGCTTCGGCTTTAAAGCCGGGCAGAAATAATATATAAAAAGAAAAGGAGTTAGGGTTATGAAGAAGTACAAAGCATGTGAAACACTTCTCAATGTATGTGCTCAGTGCAAAAAAGACGAAAAAATTCTGATTGTTACAGACCCGGATGCTTATCCCATCGCAAAAGCGCTGTGGGATGCAGCTGAAGATTATCCGGAGAGAAGCATGATTATGATGCCGACTCAGACGACTCATGGTGAAGAACCTACGGCGCTGGTGGCGGCAGCGATGATGGCAGCGGACGTGATTTTCCGTCCCACTACATTCTCCATTTCCTCCACAGACGCAAAGCGTAATGCATGTGCCAACGGGGCAAGGGATCTGAACTGCTCAGACTATGATCAGAGAATGTTGGAGAGCGGCGGCCTGTATGCTGACTTTGAAGGCATGGGTCCTGTCATGGACAGAGTAGCGAAAGTATTCCAGGGAGATACCGTAAGGATTACCACCCCTCTTGGAACTGATATCACGGCCAATATTACAGGAAGAATCAACCTTCCCCAGTATGGACGGAGCATTGTCCCCGGACAGTCTTCTTCACCGCCCGACATTGAGTGTGCCATCGGCGCAAATGACGGGACCATGGAAGGCGTGGCGTTCATTGACGGATCCATTCCTCATCCGCTTCTTGGCCTGATCAAAGAACCCATCCGTTTTGATATCAAAGGCAGCAAGATCGTGAAGATTTCCGGCGGAGAGCAGGCGGCTATTTTCCAGAAACTTCTGGATGATTACAATATGCCTGAAGTATTCCATATCGGAGAGATTGGTATCGGTATGAATCCGGCTTGCGACCTGACGGGACGTATGCTGGAGGATGAAGGCTGCGCAGGCACTGTACACTTTGGCGTTGGCGACGACAGAGGATTTGCAGGAACCAATTCCTGCCCGGTACATTTGGACTGTGTATTTAGAAATCCTACTTTATCCGTAGACGGCACAGTAATCCTCAAAGACGGTGAACTGGTGGTATAACTTCTATATAAAAAGATAACTTCTATATTAAATATAATTTCTGTGTATGAATATGGTTTCCATGGGAATATGGTTTCCGTTACATAAATAAGGAGAATAACTCATGAACGTGATTAATCCCAATGATTATCCTCAGGGCCTGATGTTTTCTGATGAAATTCAGAAACAGGTAAGAGAACGTTTCTGCAACATAGACAGTGACAGCTACGGCGAGAGAATCTTTTTTGAAAACTCCGGCGGCGCTTTAAGGCTGAAAGCCTGTGCTGAGTCAGTGCAAGTAGATACTCATCCTGACTGCCCCGGACGTCACCAGAAGCAGGCTGACATCCAGGGAGCTTATGTGGAAAATGGTTACAGGGATTTGAGAACGGTTTTTGGAACAGAGAAAGGTTCTATCATCACGATGCTTTCCGCCTCCCAGACGATGTTTAATATCATCGGCGCCATTGTGGCGGGAGTCCCCGGAAAGAACATGGTAGTGTCCTGCCTGGAGCATCCCTCAGGATTCGATTCAGTTCAGTATTATGCAGAGAGATACGGCCTGGAGCTTCGGGTTCTTCAGAGCAATCCCGCCACCGGCGGAATTGATGTTTCAGAGGTGGAGCGGCTTGTGGATAAGGATACAGTGCTTCTCAGCTGTATGTATTCCTGCAATATCACAGGAGCCGTTAATGATATTCCGGCCTTTGTAAAGGCCGCCAGGGCCATTAAGCCCGACATCTATATCGTAGTTGATGCAGTGCAGCATGTTCCCCATGCAGCGGTGGACGTGGAAGCGCTGGAAATCGATGCGATGGATTTTGCACCTTACAAGTTCTTCGGACTCAGAGGATCCGGTATCGGCTGGGTATCTGACCGGTGCGCAGTACTGCCTCATAACAGGATTCTGTGCTACCCTGAAGGACAGTGGGAGCTGGGTTCCACCGCCCCTCACCTGTTTGCCAACTTTACGGCAATCGTAGATTACGTATGCTGGCTTGGTTCCCAGTATATTGAGAGCGACAACAGGAGAGAACTCTTTGTGGAAGGCATGAACCGGATTGAACTTCATGAGAGAGCGCTTTTAAACAGGGCTCTTGAGGGGACAGACGAGCTTCCGGGCCTTCGTGCCATCAAGGGACTTAAAGTTCAGTGCGACAACCCCGATCTGACTCAGAGAGATTTCATCCTTCCGATCACTTTTGACAACATGGATGTGACTTCTGCAGTGGAAGAGTATGTAAAACGTGGTGTGTATGTATTTGAACGTAAGTCACCCAGCCACTACTCCAAGAGAATTGTAGAATCCTTTGGACTGGACGGTGTGATCCGCGTATCCCCCATCCACTGCAATTCCAAGGAAGAAGTGGACAAATTCTTAAAGGCGTCTGCGGAGATCGCGGCGTTATAAAAACGGGAGGTTAATATGAAGAAATTACTGGCAGTACTGTTATCAGTTGCTATGGTACTTTCCCTGGCAGCTTGTGGTGGAGACGGCGGTTCCGACGATAAGAAGGAAACAAAAGCAGCCGGAGCTACTGAGGCGGCAAAAGAAACCAAGGCAGCGGGAGAAAGCAAAGCAGAAGAAGGCGGAAGCACAGCTTCCGGTGATACCATTAAAATCGGCCTGATGGTTTCCTTCACCGGTTTTGGCGTACAGGCAGGTGAAGAGTGCCAGGCTCTTGCAAAGATTTTTGAGGACATTGTCAATAATAAGCATGAAGGCGTGAACCTGCCTTTTGCTGCTGAGGAAGGACTTCCGGGCCTTGGCGGCGCTAAGATCGAATTCGTAGTAGGAGATCAGAGCACCGCAGATATCGCCCTTAGCGAAGCTGAACGTCTGATCACAGAAGAAGGCGTAATCGGACTTTGCGGAAACTTCTCTTCCGCTACTACAAAGACAGCAATGGTTGCTGCTGAGAAATACGGTGTGCCGGTTATTTCTGAAGGTACTTCCATGAGCCTGACGGATGCTGCTTATACATATTTTGGCCGCAGCTTCCCCGGTGATGATGTATTCATTGATGACTCTTTCAGCTACCTGGATCACCTCAATGAAACAAAGAATGCAGAAATCAAGACAGTCTGCCTGATTTCTGAGGACTCTGAGTTTGGTACAAACATTGCCAAGGTTGAGGAAGAAGCTGCAAAGGCTCATGGCTATGAAGTAATTGAAAATATTTCTTACAATAAAGATGCCACCAATGTGACTTCCGAAGTGCTGAGAGCAAAACAGGCAAATGCCGACGTTGTTATGATGAGTTCCTATGCAGCAGACGCGCTTCTGTTCATGCAGGAATTCAAGACTCAGGATTACTTCCCCAAGATGTTGTTTGGACAGAGGGGCGGCTTCATGGCTTCCGACTTTGCCCTGAACTTAAAGAACGACGCAGACTATGTATTGACCACATCCAGATGGAACGCCGATATGGACAATGCCGCTGCACAGGATATTGCAAAGCTGTTTAAGGATGATATGGGCGTAGTCCTGCTTGGCGACACTCTGACTTCCGTATGGGATGGCGTCCTTCTGGCAGTAGCAGCAAACCAGGCTGGCTCCACTGACGGCGACGCCATGAGAGCAGCTATGGCTGAGGGTCTTGATCTTGATCCCGCCGCCGATCCTTTCGGTCTGGAAGGCTACAAATATCCGGAAAAGAACGGACAGAACGAATTCGGTAAGGCTATTGTCCTTCAGTATACAGGCGGCGAGCTTGCTACCGTATATCCGGAAGGCAGTGCAGAGTTGATGTATCCTGCTAAGGGTTGGAATGAAAGGTAAATTTCGGAGCATAAGAAAAGCAGCAAAAAGCTGATTTTTGGGCGGAGGAATGTTCATAAACAGCATTCCCCCGCCTGTCTCTTTATGGAGGGCCGGGGACTTTAGGCGGATTTTCGGCAGTCCATCAAACTTTTATTTTAAAGCGAAAGGAACAGGTATATTTTATGAAAAAATTACTGGCAGTACTTTTATCAGTGGTTATGGTACTTTCTCTGGCAGCTTGTGGTGGTTCCGATGATAAGAAAGAGACGAAAGCGCTGGCAGCTATTTTTGAAGATATCGTAAACAACAAGCATGACGATTCAAGTCTTCCTTTTGCGGCTGATGAAGGTCTTCCGGGACTTGGCGGCGCTAAAATTGAATTCGTTTTCGGAGACCAGAGTACCCCGGAAATCGCCCTCAGTGAGGCAGAACGTCTGATTACAGAAGAAGGAGTTATCGGTATTTGCGGAAACTTCTCTTCTGCCACCACCAAGACGACGATGGTTGCTGCTGAGAAATACGGAATTCCTGTAATCACGGAAGGTACTTCCATGAGCCTGACAGATGCCGGATATGAGTATTATGGACGTACTCTTCCCGGTGACGATGTATTTATTGACAATACCTTTGCATATCTGGATTACCTCAATGAAAATAAGGCTGCGGACATCAAGACAGTCTGCCTGATTTCCGAGGATTCTGAGTTTGGCGCCAACATCGCCAAAGTTGAGGCGGAGACTGCTGAAAAATATGGATATGAAGTGGTTGAAAATATTGCTTACAATAAAGATGCCACCAATGTGACTTCTGAAGTGCTGAGAGCAAAACAGGCAGATGCCGACGTTGTTATGATGAGTTCCTATGCAGCAGATTCTCTTCTGTTCATGCAGGAATTTAAGACCCAGGGATACTTCCCCAAGATGCTCTTTGGACAGAGGGGCGGCTTTATGGCTTCCGACTTTGCTCTGAATTTAAAGAACGACAGCGATTATGTCCTTACCACATCCAGATGGAACAGCGACATTGACAACGATGCCACCAGAGAAATCACCAAACGTTTCAGTGACGCCATGGGCGTGACTTTGATCGGCGATACTCTGATCGCGGGCTGGGATGGTATTGTGCTGGCAGCAGCGGCTAACCAGGCTGGCTCCACTGACGGTGATGCGATCCGCGCGGCAATGGCAGAAGGCGTACAGATCGATCCGGCTACGGATCCTTTCGGGCTGGAAGGATACAAGTACAAAGAAAAGAACGGCCAGAACGAGTTTGGAACAGCTATTATTGTCCAGTATATGGACAGCCAGCTGGCGACAGTATATCCGGAAGGAAGCGCCAGCGCAGAAGTCCAGTATCCTGCAAAGGGTTGGAGTGAAAGATAAGTTTTATGGATTAAAAGCAGCGAAAAGCTGATTTTTGGACAGGAGAATGTTCATAAACAGCATTCTCCTGTCAATTTTTAGGAGAGAGCAGAACGAAAGGAGGGGCTTCATTTGTTTTTACAGGTACTGTATGAAGGCTTGACAATGGGGACGATTTATGCCCTGCTGGCCATGGGTATCGCCCTTGTATGGGGCGTTATGAACATCCTGAGCTTTTCCCAGGGCGAATTTATGATGGTCGCCATGTATATCACCTTTTTCATCAATCTGGCTACGGGGTGGGATCCACTTGCGGCAATGCCGATTGTCATTGTAACGATGTTCCTGTTTGGAATCCTGATTTACCGGACTATCATCGCAAGAGCCCTTAAGGGGCCGGTGCTTTCCCAGAGGCTTGTAACCTTTGCACTGGGTATGGTATTGACGAATGGTATGATTCTTTTGGCGGGCGGCCAGACAAAGAGTGTTCCGGACAAACTGATTTCCGGCACCATTAGTCTGGGCAGTGTGGCCATCAGTAAGGAGAAAATGGTGCTGGTGGTGACTTCCATCGTTGTGACGGGGCTTCTGTTCTGGTTCATGAACAGGACTAAAATGGGAAAGGCCATCCGGGCGACTTCCCAGGACAAGGAAGCAGCCGGCCTGGTGGGTATCAATACCCAGACAGCATATATGATCGCTTTTGGTATTTCCGCAGCCATCGCAGGCGCTGGCGGATGTGCCATGACCTACAGCTACTATTTCATGCCGAATATCGGCACAAACTTTATGATCTTTGGGTTTATCGCTGTTTGTCTCGGCGGTTTTGGCAGCATTGGCGGCGCTTTTATCGGCGGTATGATCATGGGAATCATCGACTTGTTCACAGGGACTTATCTGAGTGTTTCCTATAAATACATGGCCGTCAGCGTGATCTTCCTGCTGATTGTTACCTTTAAACCTAAGGGATTATTCGGGAGGTGATGGGAATGAGACTGAAATCAGTATTAGCATCGGAGAAGGGATTTGTAAGACAGGTAGTGATTGTCATGGTGATTCTGGCTCTGATTCCTGCCATCTCACGTGGAGAATTTTTTGTCAGTACTCTGTGCCTGTCTGTTATCTGGGCGATCATGGGGATCGGCTGGAACGTGATCGGCGGTTACGCCGGCCAGGTTTCCAACGGCCACGCAATGTTTTTTGCTGTTGGGGCTTATGTAGGCGCATGGGGGCTTAAGGCGTTCCATATGACTCCCTGGATTACCATGTGGATTGGCGCGGCGCTTTGTATGCTTCTGGCTTTCATCGTAGGCTGGCCGTTACTTCGCCTGCGCGGCCATTACTTTGCTATTTCCACTATGGCTATTGTGGAATGTGTACGTATTATCTGCACCAACTGGGATCTGATTGGCGGAGCTACCGGCGTCAGCTTCTTTGAGAAAGAAATGTCTCCGTTCTATACGCTCCAGTTCCAGAACAGAGTGCCTTTTTATTACATCTGCCTGGCATTTATGCTGGCCTTTATCATCATTTCCAGGGTAATTCAGCAGTCAAAGTTTGGTTATTACTGCCGGGCTATTAAAGCGAACCAGGATTCTGCAGAGAGCGCGGGCGTCAATTCCACTTCCTATAAGCGCTGGGCCTATATGATCAGCGCGGCCATCGTTGGAATCGGCGGCGCCCTGTATGCCCAGTACATCCAGTACATAGACCCCGTATCCCTGCTTCCTCTGAGTAACTCCATGCTGATCGTGCTGATCGTAGTTATGGGCGGTATTGGAACAATTTGGGGGCCTGTCCTGGGAGCTTTCATTATGACGTTCATCAACCAGTATGCACGTGCCCTGTTTAATCAGCTGAGCGGCCTGAACCTGTTTATCTACGGTGTCCTGTGTCTGATTATTGTGCTGTTCCTGCCGAAGGGACTGATTTCCATTTTCACCAATGATAAGGTGAAAGGCGTGTTCAAGAAGAACAAAGAATCTGGAAAGGAGGCAGAATAATATGGCCCTGCTGGAGATTAAAAACGCAACAAAAGCTTTCGGCGGCCTGAAGGCCAATGAAGACGTGACCTTTGACGTGGAAGCGGGAAGTATTGTCGGTGTCGTAGGCCCCAACGGAGCGGGAAAAACAACTCTTTTCAATTCCATCAGCCGTACCCATGACCTGACCTCCGGACAGATCATCTTTGATGGAAAAGATATTACAAAGTATAAAGCGTATCAGGCATGTGCCCATGGTATGGGCCGTACTTACCAGATTCCACAGGCCCTGGAAGATATGACGGTTCTGGAAAATATTACCGTAGGCGCGCTGCTAAAACATTCCAAGGTGTTTGACGCCATGGAAAAGGCTAAAGAGGTATCTGAGTTCTGCGGGCTGACTGAGCTGAATGGCAAGCTGGCTTCCGGCCTCAATGTTATGCAGAAGAAACGTCTGGAGATTGCCCGCGCCCTGGCCGGGGAGCCGAAGATCCTGCTTCTCGATGAAACCATGGCGGGCCTCAACGGCGTGGAAAGAGACGAGGCCATTGAACTGATTCGCCGGATTAATAAAAGCGGTGTCACGATCCTGATGATCGAGCACGTTATGAAGGTGGTTATGAGTGTTTCGGATAAGGTGGTCGTCATCGTATCCGGGAAGAAGCTGATGGAGGGATCGCCGGAAGAGGTAACAACTCATCCGGAGGTTATCAACGCATATCTGGGAGGTGGACATAATGCTGGTCGTTAAGGATTTAGTTTCCGGTTATTCCAAAATGCCCGCAATCCATGGGGTTTCATTTAAGGTAGAGAAAGGGCAGGTTGTGGCCATCTTAGGCTCCAACGGCGCGGGAAAAACCACTACCCTGAAGACGGTAATGGGGGTGCTTCCGGCCATGTCTGGCTCCATCACCTACAAAGGGGAAAGCCTCATTGGCGTCCCTTCCCATAAAATGGTACAGAAGGGCTTAAGCATGGTGCCTGAAGGCCGCCACCTTTTCCCGAAAATGTCCATTTATGATAATCTGATGATGGGGGCTTATTCTGTAAAAGATAAGGGAAGCATTGAAAAGAAGCTAGAAACCATTTATGAAATTTTCCCGATTCTTGCAGAAAGAAAGGCCCAGCTGGCCGGAACCATGTCCGGCGGCGAGCAGCAGATGGTGGCCATCGGCCGCGCGCTGATGTGTAACCCGGAGCTTTTGATTTTGGATGAGCCGTCTCTTGGTATCATGCCCAAGCTGGTGGATGAGATTTTCGAGTTCATCAAGAAGATTAACAAAGAAATGGGCGTCACCATTGTGATCATTGAGCAGAATGCGGAAAAGACCCTGGCATTTGCAGATTATGCTTATGTTATCTCTGAGGGGCAGACTGTGATCGAAGGCACAGGAGAGGCGCTTATGAAAGATGACCAGGTACAGAAAGTATACCTGGGTATGGATTAAAAGGAATTTATTATTTGGCCGGAACGGAAGTGGTATATAGTCGAAAGCTGCTTCCGTTCCTGATTCCGTCAGACACGTTGATTTTTTTGTTTAGCCGCGGCGCCTATGGCCGCTGTTTCCGCCTCAAACGGAGCGGGGCGGCGAAAAACATCGGCGCTAGACGCGGCAAAACCTTCAAAATCTGCCTACCGTCTGCCGAAAAGCAGGAACGGAAGCAGCTTTAGCTCTATGCGGCTTTCCGTTCCGGTCAAATGATAAAGTGACGCGCGGAAGCGAGGAGGAAATGTAAAATGATGAAGGAAGTTTCCCTGGAGGGCAAGACAGCTCTCGTGACGGGAGGGGCTACTGGTATTGGCTTTGCCATCGCCCAGGAAATGCTGGACGCCGGCGCAAAGGTAATCATTATCGGAAGGCGTGAAGATAAGCTTAAGGAAGCTGCCGAAAAGCTGGGGAAGGGGTGTATCTGGCATAAGTTTGATGTGACAGAAACCCAAAAACATGCGGATTTTATCGGAAGCCTTGAGAAAGAGTCGCCCATTGACATTTTGGTAAACACTGCCGGAATCAACAATAAAAAGGATTATTTTGATTTTACAGCAGAAGAATTTGACACAATTATTGCCACCCAGGCGAAAGCGCCTTTTATGCTGTCCCAGGAAGTGGCCAGGCATATGAAGGAACGGAAAAAGGGCTGTATTATTTTAATTTCTTCTCTTTCCGCCATATTGGGAATGCATGAGATTCAGGCATATACCGTATGCAAGAGTGGTATGGCAGGTCTTGCCAGAAGCCTTGCCAGGGATTTGGGGCCTTATGGTATCCGTGTCAACAGCCTGAACCCTGGTTTTGTCTACACAGACATGTTGAAAAACACCAATTTGAAGACACCGGAGCGGCTGGAAGAGATTGCAAACAGGACACCTATGCAGGGATTTACCCAGACCAAGGACTTGGGAATGGCCGCAGCGTTTTTAGCTTCCGACGCCGCCCGCTTCATTACCGGAATTGATCTGGTGGTGGACGGCGGAATCAGCAGTTCGTTTTTGATTTAACGAGAAAAGCTCCTTCCGGCAGCCATCGGCGCCGCTGTCCTCATCTACGTTGATTTTTTGGTTTTGTTGCGCCGCCTTTTACCGTCTGTCCTGCCTCCATAAAAGCCAGTCGGCGGGACAGACGGGGCTATGCTCACAAAACCTGCAAAATCTGCCTACCGAATGAGGACAGAGGGGACGGTGGCTGTTGGAGGAAAATTTTTATGAAAATAATAGGAGGAATAACAATTATGGCACAGAAATTACTGCCTTCCGGACATTTGCTTGAGATGTTTATGCCTTACCGGAAAGATGAGAAACGGATGCTTGAGGTACTGAAAAAAGCAGTGGATTTTGGCTTCTACAAAGGGGTGGAGCTGGGTTCTTTTTTTGATAAGTATAATAGGATGTATGTACGGGATATCCTGGAAAGCAACGGTTTAAACGGTACAACATTTGTGACGCCTTATGTAAAGGAGAAGAAGTTGAGCCTTTGCGATCTGGATGAGAGCCGCCGCAGAGAGGCCCTTGAGCTGGTGAAAGAGCATGCCAATTATGCGGCAGAGTGCGGTTATACCAATTTTGGTATTCCCAGCGGTGACGACCCGGGGGATGCAAAGCGGGCAGAGGCAAAGAAGAGGATGGCGGATTCCATGGTGGAAGCAGCCAATTATGTGAAAGAGCTGGGGCTCAACCTGACTCTGGAGCCGCTTGACAGGTATGCATTTAAAAAGCAGCTGATCGGCCCCATGAAGGAATCTATGATTTGGTTCGCACCTATCCACGAGGCATGTCCCAATGCTTATATCCACTGGGACAGCGCTCATGAAGCCCTGGGACAGACAGACCTTATGCGTTCCATTGAATTTGCGGCTCCTTACATTGCCCAGTTCCATCTGTGCGACGCCATCACAAAGGAAACTCATCCTTGCTTCGGCGACTTACATATGGATGTGGCCAGGGCGCCGGAATGGAAGACGGAAGGGTTCCTGACACCTGAGGTGGGTGCTCAGATTCTCAAGAAGGTTGCGTCTTATGATAAGCCTGAGGGCGTAAAGAATGTATATGTATCCGTAGAAGTCCTTGGACATGCGGGCGATGATTTGTGGCTGAAAGAAAACAATGCCAGGGCATTTTTGACGAAATGCTTTGAGTTGGCTGGAATGGGACTGTAAGCGTCCTGCACTGTCTTCCCGGGAGAAGGTTCCTCCAGTGGCAGACGCGGCCTCTTCCTCCAGGTACGTCGAATTTTTGGCCGGCGGTGCGCCCCTGATAAGCCACCATTTTTCCTCCAACAAAACGGGTCGGAAAAATGGCGTCAGGTAAGCTCCCGCCGTCTGAAAAATCCTTCCTGTCACCTGGAGGAAGAGGCGTGTCTGCCACTGGGGAATATCTTCCCGGGAAGGGCGGCGCAGGACGTCCGCGGGCGGATAGGGAAACTGGAACTTTTTAGGAGGGCCGTGGGCGGCCCGGGTATGCGCCAGGGCCGCAGGCCTTGTGCGCATGGTTTTGTTTTTTAAGGCCCCGGCTTTTGCGCCGGGGGCCAGGGAGGGAAGGAAATGATCGTAAAGGAACGGCTGGCGTATCTTTCGATGTGCTACAGCATCACCCTGATGGAGATGGACGGGAGGGAATACTGCATAAGCGCGTCGGAGGAGCGGGACGGAAAAATCGTGATGGTGGATACGGAAACGAAGGAGGCCTCAGAGATCACCGGGCTTGCGGGGGGCGTAATGGCGATTATCCCGGTGCCGGAGGAGAAGGGGGCCTTTTTGGCAATCCAGAAATTCTACCCGGTGTTTGACTCGGCGGCGGCAGAGGTGGTATACTGCAAATTACCGGAGGTGGGGGACGGCGGCCTGCCAGAAACCCTTGACGCCAAGGTGCGCCTGGTGGCGCAGATCCCCTTTGTGCATCGGATTGCGCTGACGGGGGAGCCGGGAAAGAGGAAGATGGTGGCGGCCACCCTGTGCAGGGACAAGAAGTTTGTGGAGGACTGGTCCCAGCCGGGTTCGGTGTATGAGTACACCCTGGACGGGGAGATGCAGGTGGAAAAGGTGGAGACGCTGCTGGAGGGGATCACCAAGAACCATGGCATGTATACTTATGAGAAGAAAGGCGGGTCTTATACGCTGGTGAGCGGGGAAGGGGGCGTATGGGCCATCGACGGGAAAGGCCGGGCCCAGAAGTTCTGCGATGAGTCCATCAGCGACCTGTGCATGTATGACATTGACGGGGACGGCATGGATGAGATGGTGTGCATAGCGCCGTTCCATGGGGACAGCATGAAGGTGTATAAGAAGACGGGGGACGGCTGGGTATGCATGGCGGAGGAGGCGATTGCGTTCGGCCACGCGGTATGGTGCGGTGCGTGTAGCGGTGCGCCGCTGGCCATCAGCTGCAGCCGTGGGGGGGGCAAATGTTCCCGTGCATACCGCCCGTTATGGAAAGGGGGGCGCCTTTCCTTTGAGACGGTGGATGTGGATGAGGGCGTGGGGGCGTCCAATATCCATGTGAAGGAAGAAGAAGGGGCGGTGGTGTTCTACGCAGCCAACCATGGGATAGGGGAAGTGGCGCGTTATACCATCGAACTGTAAGAGTTCATGCGGTCCGGGGGCGGTTCCCGGACCGGCTGGAACTGGAACAGACCCAGGCTAGCCCGCCTACGGCGGGAGAGAGGCTTAACAGGCGGCGAGTACGACGAACTATTTTAGGAGGAAGGGCCGGGGCGGGAATCCTGCGTCGGACGGTAGGCCGGTTTTTGAGGGGTTTTCTGCGGCTAGTGATACCTGCCCCAGTTCCCCGCTCCAATGGAACTGGTGGCAGGTATCCATAGGCGCTGCAGGAAATTCCCAAAAACCAACGTGTCTGAGGCGGGATTCCCCGCCCCGGCCCTTCCCATAAAAAAGGAGGAGATCATTATGAAACTTTCAGAAAACATCCAAAAATGCAACCTTTCCCCCATGCGGAAGTTCCACCCTTATGCGGTGGAGGCGGAAGCGGCGGGGAAGAAGATCTACCACCTGAACATCGGGCAGCCGGACATCAAGACCCCGGAGGCTTACTTCCAGGTATTAAAGGGGTTTGAGCAGCCGGTGCTGGCGTATGCGCCTTCGCCGGGCCTTCCAGTGCTGGTGGAAGCCCTGCGGGGGTATTACCAGAAGATTGGCGTGGAATTTGAGGCCGGGGACATCATTGTGACCACCGGGGGGAGCGAAGCCCTCCAGATCCTGATGCTATGTATCCTGGACCCTGGGAGCGAGGTGCTGGTGCCGGAACCCTTCTACCCGAATTATAACACGATGATCAACCTGGCGGGAGGCACGATCCATCCGATCCCCACCACGCCGGAAGAAGGGTACCGCTACGCGGTAAAAGAGAAGATCGAAGGGTGCATCAATGAAAACACCAGGGCCATCATGGTGACGAACCCGGGGAACCCCACCGGCGTGGTCCTTAGCCGGGAGGAAATGCGGGTGCTGGCCGATGTGGCGAAAGAGCACGGGCTTTACATCATCGGGGATGAGGTATACCGGGAGTTTGTGTATGGGGATGGGCCGTTAGCGTCCATGGCCCAGTTTGAGGACGTGGAGGAGAACGTGGTGATCATTGATTCGGTGTCCAAGAGGTTCTCCGCCTGCGGGGCCAGGGTGGGCGCGCTGCTGTCCAAAAACAAGGGGCTGATGGCGCAGGCCATGAAGATGGCCCAGTCGAGGCTGTCGGTGGCGACGCTGGACCAGACGGCAAGCGCGGCCCTTTACGGGTGCGGCCCGGAGTACTTTGGGGCAGTGAAGGAAGAGTATAAAAAGAGGAGGGACACCTGCTATGCGATGATCCAGAAGATCCCTGGGGTGGTGTGTGCGGAACCGCAGGGGGCATTCTATATGATGGCGGCGCTGCCGGTGGACGATGCGGAGAAGTTCCAGCTGTGGCTGTTGGAGGAATTCGAGGACAACAAGGAGACGGTGATGTTTGCGCCTGGGGGAGGGTTCTACCGGACACCTGGGAAAGGGGCCAATGAGGTGCGGATTGCGTATGTGTTAAAAGAAGAGGACTTGAAGAGGGCCATGGAGCTGCTCAAGAAAGGGATCGAAACCTACCGCAGAGAAGTTATGCATGTATAAAAAAAGGGGCATCGCCCAATTATCAGATTAGATGATTGGGCGATGCCTTACTTTTTTTGAGAATAAGCATAGGTCAGGGTTTTAAACATGTTCTTTGGGTCAACTGCCGGTACGCCTGATACAGCAGGGTGTAATCTAAATCCTCCGATTTGCGGATCATCAGTTGTAGGGAATCATCATCAGGAACCAGGCTGTCCAAACAAAAACGGAGTTGCTGTTCCTGCAAATTATTCGTCTGCTTTTGCAACAAGACACTTTAAATAGAAGATATAATATACTTAGCTTTAGCAATTGCGAATAGTCGCTTTATTGAAAAATATTATGATGTTAAATTCAATACAAAACTCTATTCGGGCAAAAGGATATATATCACAATATGTGGAACAATCCCCGGTTCCTTTATATACAACAGAACTTGCACAAGAAGCAATTTCTCTTGTGAAAAAAATTATAGCTGAGAAAAAGCAAAACTTAATTCTCAGCTATAAAGAAAAACGAGATATAACCGATCTAATGTTATATGAGAACCATTTACAGAGCCATCAAAGATAACATATCGTACATCTTCGCTATTAAAAGTCGTGTTACCAATTTTTACAATAGAAGCACCATCTTCAGGGGAATGTAGCCCCAAAACAATGGTTGGAGATGTTTGTAGTTTGATTTCCAACAGTTGATTTGCTATATCAGGATATGTTCCGTCATCTTCATCAATTTGGAGAAAAACGTATCGTCTTGTAGCATCAACGTCTTCGTTCCAAATTTGGACATTAAGACTCTTCTGTGTATAAACATCAAAGTTTTGTCCGGGAAATCGTGGTTGTGTTTTTTTAAATGACCGCGGTATAGGGTAACCTAATGCTTCACAAATAAGAGATTTTACCACTTTTGAACGCGTCCTTAATGGAGTATCCAATAAGATGTTTTCATATGTAGGAATAAACAAAGAGTTATCATCGGGATCAATTAGATCGTATATAGAAAGGCTGCTGCTTTGTACGTTTCGAGCGTAATCAATCATTCGTATTTCCCTCCAAAAATAATTTATAGGTTTCAATATCAAGTGCATCATATTTTTTGAGATTAGAGCCGAAAACTTTTACTATATCCATACTTGTAAACCTCCATAAACTATAGTGTAATAAAAATGAATACAAAAAGTCTACATACAATAAGTGTCGAGAGGCGTAGAGATAAAGAGAGAAGAAATAATCAGGCTCAATTTGGTGGGGTTACAGTAAAAATATACGATTGGAATGTCTTTAAAGGGAGTACGCTCTAATCTTTGTTTCTGGACATAAACTTTCGGAATTATATAAAAATCTCATTACCTGTTACCTGAATAGAAAAGTGGGCATCGCCCAATTATCAAATTAGATGATTGGGCGATACCCACTTTATTTTACTTTATAGGAAACTACGTCCTATAAAGTAAAAAACCCTCTGGGGGATG
>CAOKOS010000043.1 GCA_948470255.1 uncultured Lachnotalea sp. | reverse complement strand
CTCACTGTCCGTTAATGACCACTTCCGATCCGCTGTTCCCTCCATAGATCTTTTGCAAAATCTCATCGGAATCAATGGCCTCCTGCTGCCTGGCCTGGACCTGCGCCATCACTGCCTTTACCTCCGGTTTTTCTCCCACCTGCCGAATGTAGGCGTTAACGCTTTCATCCGTCTCCGAAACCATGTAGTACTGCCCGTTTTCATCTTTCTTTACATAGGCCCAGCTGATGGCCGGAACCAAGGTCTCGGTCTCCCGATACCGAAGCTCATAGTAGGGAAAGATCACATAGGAATCCGTCTCCGGCCCCTGGACCGAATAGCAGGAAATGTTTTCATAGCTTTTAACGCTGGCCTTCACCAGCTCCATCTTTGCCCGCTCCTCTTCTTTTCTCTCCTCCGTCCAATCCCCAATCCCAAACACCTGCGCCAGCAGATCCGCGTCGCAGTCCGTCTTTGCCTCACAGTAAAGGCGCACCAGACCGGTCAGCTCCAGCAGCGCGTCCTGCTGAAGGGGCTGGGAAAAGGGATCTGCCGCCGGTATCGGATCTGATGATGCCTGGTCGTCGTTGGCCATATCTTCGGCATTACCACTCCCCGGACTGTCTCCGCTTGCGCCGGTACTGCCGATCTCCTGTTCCCCATAAGTTCCGTTTGGCGAACCTTCCCCTTTTTCATCTGTGGCTGTTACTGCTCCTGCCTCTGCTGTGTCTTCCGTATCTTTTGTCTCCACTGACTCTGTGGCCGGAAAGTGGGAACCTTCCGTCTCCCCCTGACGGTCCGCGATCATGATCACGATGATCAGCAGGATAACGATCACCGGTATGGCTCCAAATTTTAAAAACTTTATCCACTCCCTGCCTTGACTTCTCTCTCTTGCTGATCTTTTCCGATTTGCCACGATCTCTGTACCTCCCGGGAAAACAAGTCTTGCTTTATTCTAGCAAAAACATGTTTAAAAAGCAACCGCTTCCGGCTTGCGCCAAAGCCGCTGCTTCCTAAGTTCATAATAAAAAATGTGTAAATCGCAAAAATATGCTTGCATCTTACTGAAAAATATAGTATTATATTGGCATGCGTCTGTAGCTCAGTGGATAGAGCAATGGCCTCCGGAGCCATGTGCGGAGGTTCGATTCCTCTCAGACGCATTATTTTTTTGTCTTTTAGGGGGGCTCCGGCTTTTTCTATAATTCTGTTTAATAGCCAAAGCTTTAAAACACTGGGGAGCATCCTGCTAAATAGACAGGATGCTCCCTATATCGCGCGAATATCATAGATTTTTTACCGGCTGCCATCCCTCAATTATTCAAGTCAGCATTAAGGCAAAGTTCCTCCGCAAGCGCCTTTATTTCTTCTAAAGATAATCGTGGGATATATTTTTTAATCTCCTCTGGTGAAAAGTTCCCAGATCTTAACATATTAGCAGCATTTTCTCTGGCTTCCTTATGGGCAGTCTCCTTAGCAACCCTGTCTGCTGTCTCTTTAGCAACTCTGTCTGCTGTCTCTTTAGCAACCCTATCAGCTGTCTCCTTAGCAACTCTGTCTGCTGTCTCTTTAGCAACTCTGTCTGCTGTCTCCTTAGCAACCCTGTCAGTAGTCTCTTTAATAGTCTGCTCTTTAATCTTATTAATCTCCGGTTCCATGATCTCCAATAATGCCTGGCACATAGTCTCGTCTCCTTTCAATTCTTTCACAATCTCCTGATTTGCCCGAACACTTACCTCCAAAACCGCATCCGCAAGTCTCTTGTCAAAATCATGGGTCAATTCATCAACCTGTTTCAGCAGGTCCTTTAATTCCTTCTTCTTTAGCTTCCCTGACAGGGATTTCAGCCACATATGCTCTGGGCCGTCTAATTCTTTTGTCACGATAATCTGAGTGGGAAACAGGACTCCGTCCAGCACATAATAGATTCCCGGACATGGATACCGTAATATGTTTTATTTATCCTTCCTTGATTCCATTATACACACATTTCAGCCGCTTTTCAATGGCAGATTCCTAACTTACTGCATTCTCATTCTTTACTCTAAAAGAGTAGCTTTACGTTTACTAATGTTTGCGACCTTTCCTACAATTCTATTTTTATCATCCCAATCCTTAAAGCACAAGGGCGCATCCTGCTAACTAGACAGGATGCCCCATTTCTTGTCTTTTCCTTAACGATCCAGCCATAGGCCCTATCCCTCTGCCGAAATAACCGCCTGCACAGCGGCCAGAGCCTTATGCGCATCACCGCTCTCCTAACCTACCCCCGTTGGCCGCGGCGCAAAATTTCCTTCTGGCTTTTACGGTCATCTTTTTTATCTTCACCCGAAACTGCTGTGCAGTATCCGGCCTCTCCCGGCAGATATCCAGAGAAATACAGCTTTCCGCTATCTCCTCCGGTATCCGGTCCCGAATCTCCGCGATCCCCTTGTCTCCGGCCTCTTTCCACACCCTGCAGAAATACCTTTCCTCCGCAACCTGAAAACCGCTGCCGGCTCGGCATACTTTCGCCATGTCAAGCATCAGAACGGATCCGCCAAAAGCAGAGCCGTCAAAAATCTCGTCCCAGCACTCATATTTATCTTCGTAACTCCAAACCTGAAGCTGGTCCCATTCTCCCTCCAGCTGGCGTTTTACACATTCCAGCTCCCTTTGAGCCTCCATTCTGCGTCTCAGCCATTCCTCCTGTTCTTCCGGCTCCCCCTTGTACGTTTCCGCTTTTCGATCGTAATAACGAACCCTGCCCTCCAGTTTCTTTTTTTCCTTCTCCAGCTTCCCCCTTACATGGTCCCCGAATTTCTCAAAAAACCATTCCCGGGCCTGCTCCCTGCTTCCGGTTTGACTTCTTGCCGCTTCTCTCTTAACTGCCAAACATAAATAATCCATCCATTACCTCCCAAGGCAGATGACTCAGACCTCTCACGGAATATATCTTCCCATTATCCGGTTTTCGTCGGCCTGAATTTTAACGTCTGATTGTCTATGTGCGTCTTTGATAGCAGCAGTATAGCACATCACATATAATTATAACGACATATATATGACGTATCAATTACCTCCATAAAACGGTCCTGCCTCAACGTAACCGCTCCTTGCGTCGTTCTTCTAAATCCTTAGGAGGCCTGTCCGAAAAAGCCGTCCAGTAACCCCGCTTCCCAAGGCTGTACAAGTTTCAGGCGCATGGCCCCGGAATCATCCACTAAAGATCTGCTCCACAATCCTCCCGCCATACAGATCATTCTCTTCATCGCATTCCGGCACTCCTCTGTGTCACATCCATAATAGTTCCAATAATCTTCTTTTGTCCACCAACGGTAAAAAATTTCCTGTCGTAACTTTATCATGAACTTTCTGCAGTACTATTGATAATTTGAGAAAATCGTGGCATACTATACAATAAAGTAGCGACGTAATCGTCGCAAGTACGAGGTAACTGTAATGATTAAACGAGATTCTTATTTGAATTGTATGATCCATCATATGTGGAACGGCGAGGTCAAAGTAATCACTGGCCTCCGCCGCTGCGGAAAGTCGGTATTGCTGTTTGACCTGTTCTATGAGTATCTTCTCTCACAGGAAGTTCAGGAAGACCATATCATAAAAATCGAATTGGACCAGAGACGTTACTATAAGTTCAGAAATCCAATCACGCTTTGTGAATATATCGAAGACCTTGTTTCTGGAAAGAAAGACGAGAAGTTCTATCTTTTCATAGATGAAGTTCAGCTTACTACCAAGGTTATCGACAAAGAAAATGGCGGCATTGAGGTTTCCATCTATGATATGCTGAATGAACTTAAGGCATATAAGAATTTGGATGTATATGTGACCGGCAGCAACTCAAAAGGATTGTCTAAAGACATCGCTACAGAGTTCCGTGGCCGTGCTACCCAAATCCATGTATTCCCTCTGTCCTTTGAGGAGTTCTACTCTCATGTGGGCGGTGATGAGCGAAAAGCTCTGGACACCTATATGCTTTACGGCGGCATGCCACGCCTGCTGGCATTAACAGATGAAAAGGACAAAAAGGATTACCTGTCCTCTCTGTACAGCGAATTGTATGTAAAAGATATTGTGGAGCGCAACGGCATCGAGCGTGAGGATATTCTGAATGACATTTTGGATTTCCTCGCTTCACAGATTAGCGCTCTGACCAATCCTACGAATATTGCCAATGCGCTGACCAGTATGAAGAATGAAAAGGTCAACTCCACTCTGGTTTCCAACTATGTGCAGCACATCATCGATTCATTCCTTATTTCTATGGTGAAGCGCTATGATGTCAAAGGGAAGACCTATTTCAAGTATCCTAACAAATACTACTACACGGATATCGGCCTTCGTAATGCCCGATTGAATTATCGCCAATATGATCCCGGCCACATTATGGAGAACATCATCTACAATGAACTTCTGCGTCGAGGATATTCCGTTGATGTTGGCGTAGTGACCGACCGTACCGGTGGTGCAAATGTACAGAAAGAAATTGACTTCATTGTAAATGATGCAGATAAAAAAATCTACATCCAGTCAGCTTTCCAGATGGATACGGATAAAAAGGAATCCTCTGAACTTGCATCGTTGATATTGACAAAAGACTTTTTCAAAAAAATCATTGTTCGCATGGATATTCCTCATAACTTCTATGATGACAACGGAATTTTCCATTGCAATCTGATAGACCTGCTGCTTGGTCGTGTAGAATTGTTCTAACCAATAAGCCAAGCTGATACTGCAAATACCATTTAGGAGCATCCCTTTGGGGCTGCTCCTATTTTTATACCGTTTTGCACTGTCTGCCGTATTCTTGCGTCGTTTGCGTCGTAACTTTCTGGTGGAAAGATGCTTTTTTCATGCCATTAAGGAGGTATTGGAATCTCCAAAACAAAATATCCGCACAGGTATCCTCTCCCTCCGGTTTCGCTTTATGATTTCTTTTTCTGATGCCTCCAGTCGATAAAGATATTCAGGAACCGTTCCTCCGCTTCCCTGCTGCTTTTCTTTCTCATCGCCCGAAGCTCTCTTCCGATTTTTGCCAGCTCCTTCTGCTCCTCTGGTAACTCCTCCTCCGAGGCGGGATGCAGCCAGTCTATGATGCTGAGTTCAAAGGCGCCGTCCAGCCGGCAGCGTTCCATACTGTCGGCGGTGTAAGGATAATCTTTATCTTCTTCTCCGTACCGTATGGCCCTTTCCTCATGGCTCTTAAACCTTCCTATCCAGTTGTACTCATGATACCAAGGTTCGTCGCACCACACGCCGTATACCGGTTCATCAAACACAGGGCCGTCAAGCTTGACCAGATCCCCTGTGAGAAACGGAAGCCTGCAGGGAAGCCTTCCATAATCTATTTGACAAGGCACTTCCACACCGCTTAGTTTTTTGTCCGGCCAGGCACTGGTCACGCAGAGCTCTCCCCCCACCCGTCTTAAATGACATTCCATAAGCTCTTTAGGCCCTTCCTTCCCGAAAAGCCATTTCTGAAGATCGCAGAAAGCGGAAGGATCATCCAGATATTCCTCTGCCCACTTTTTGGCCTCCTCATAAGAATAAAACAGATACGTATCCGTAAAATCACAGTCTTTGCAGCCATAATCATGATACTGGCATCTTGCCATCCAGATTTCCTTTCTGTCCCACCGGCCCGGGCCGCCATTTTTCCCGGATGTTATCTGCCTCACGATAAACCGCAGGTAGGCCGCCGCCTGTTCTAAATCCTCCTTCTCCTCCTCTTCTGCCCTGGATAAAAACCATGTCATGGCCTGCAGTTTGTCTTCCACAGAACGGTAAGCACAAAAAACGATGTTCGCCTGAGTCAGAATCGGCATGGGCGGCCTTTTTCTCATCCAGTCCCTTATTTCCGAAGACAGAATCCACGAATAAATGTCAAAAGATTCCATCCTTGCCTCCTTCCCTTTGGAAGCCCACGGACCCGGTTTATGCTTCCCCTGTCAGTCCGGCCGCCATAAGCATCCGGTCCATGGCCCCAAAATTATCCTCCCAGTGATACCCATACCTTCTCATATAGGACCACTCCCCCGCCACAAGATTCCTTTGCCATGCCGGCATATTTTCCAAAAAGCGTTTCCTTACCGGCTCTTTCGCAAAGGCAATTCCGGCCGCCAATGTCTTATGATCCACTTCCTTCATAATAAATCTCATCTTTTCCGTCCCCATCTCTTCAAATATCCGGTTAAAGGCCGTGGTGATGGAAATTTCCTCTTCAAATTCTTCGTTTATCCGCTCCCATTTTTCTTCCTGCTGTTCTTCCTGCCTCATCTGCGTCCATTCTTTACAATACCGGTCATAATCCTCCAGCCATTGCTCCGGAACCATCACCCGGGCCATAAGTAAAAATTGCTCCGGTGATACGCCGCGGCGAATATTTTCTCCAGCCGCCAGATAAAGATATACAACATACCATTCATGGCCAAAACAGCCATTTGCCTTCGCCCACTCCAGAATTTCTTTTTCCGTCTCGTTCCAAGTATAGACGTCTGCCAGCTTCTGCACCATGCAAAGCAACAGCTCCTTTAACGGCATGTCCCTGTCAGCCATAGAAATTGCCAGTAAAACATCCTCTTCCCACAGGGTATCCTCATCCCATGACCCTGTTATGGCATCCAATATCAAAAACCCGTACTGCTGGACGATATAACTGCACTGGCAAAGAAACTGCAATGCCGCAAAAATCCGCTCCCTGTGCTCAAGAAAAACTTCTCCGGCATATGTAAGCGCTTCCTTTTTTATGTTCATGATTTCCAAAGACTGTTCCCTGGTTTTCTCCTGTATGAATATCACACCCATTGATAATCCCTTTCCTGGGTCGCTCTTCCCATCACTTTTTCTACCGAGCCGCGAAGTTCTTCCTTCTTTTTCTCATACCATATTTCCATGGAATCGCAGACTCCTTCCTCCGGGTCCTCATCCCATACCATCTCCGGCCCCACGGCCTGGAGCATCCCATCAAGCCTTCTCACCAGTTCCTTTAGCATGGAAGGATAGTAATTTGCCATCCACCATTCCATGACAAGCATCTGCTCCTCCCCGGATAAATGCCCAAACAGCCGGTCCTTTAACCTGCTCCCTCCATAGACGAACAGTTCTGCCACGTCCAGGATTCGGATAATCTTTCGGTGCTGAGAGTTCATTTCGCGGCTATATCCCGGCTCCATGTCTTCCTCTTCTGTCTCTCTAAGGTGGGCTGTGACAAACTTCTCAAAGTCCGCGTCTGCCATTCCTTCCATATTTTTATAAAAAAGATCCAGGATGGGGATTCCTCCCTTTTCCTTCTGCATATTCTCAAGTCTCCGGTCCCGTTCCTTAAGAATCCTTTCCATGTCATCCTTTCTCTGTTCCTTTATGGCCTCCGATATTCTAGTGCAAAAATCTTTGTAAACGTTCCGTTCTTCCTCCGGTACCTGGTTTTCAAAGGATTTCAGAAAATACTCCGCATCTCGAAAATCCCCTCTGAAGAAATGGCAGCGGGTTCCGGACTGGAAACTCCACACTTCCAAAAGTCCCAATACATAGACAGCCTCAATCAATGCCCGGTAATCCGTGTACTGATCCGTCATGATCTGCGTTTCCATTAACTGCATAAAACTTTCCAGGTCGCACCAACGGCCATTCATCATAAGATCAAGCCCCTGGAAAAGGAAATTTTTCAGCGGTATGTCTTCTTCATCCAGTTCCATTCTCAGCTTCATGAGCTCCACGCGCCTGATGTCGTGGTCATACTGTTTTGAAAAAAACTCCTCCCATACTTCCTGTGTAAAAGAATCCTCCCTCAGAGGAATCGCCCTTTTGCTGCCCCAGTCCTCCTGATTCTGTAAAAATTCCAGGCAAAAACAGATGGACTCTATGGCATCGAAAACTTTGTCCCGGTGGTTTAAAAAAGCCTCTTTCCCATACTTCTTTATGGCCGCCTCCGCTTCTTCACGGATCTTTCCCATAGAATTTCATCCCCCTTTTCTTTTCATTTCTCTTTTCTCCCAGGCCAGTCGTTTTGTTTCTCCCTGCCTCAGTCGTTTTTCCAGCTCCCTCACATAAGCCCGTGGACGGTCAGCCTCTCCTTCCGGCCGCTCCCCCGGCTGCCTGTCCCTTAAGATCAGGGCAAAGCAGCTCTTATCCTTCCTCAAAAGCTCTCCCAGCTCTCCAAGCCACCTCTCACTCTCCGAAAGCGTTCCATCATATCTCTTAAAAAACTGAATAAACGGAAGGATAAAATCCGCTCCGAAGGCAAAAGAGGCATAGTGATTCAAAAGGATTACTCCGATCCCGGCATCCTGGCTTTCATGCAGAGTATCCCGATACACAAGCCACTGCTCATCAGTCTGGTCAAACTCCTCCTCCCAGGATTCTGCCCGGTTTACCAATACCCCCTTTATGGCCGGAAAAAATGGGGACGCCATGGTCTCCACCAGGGTCCCGGAAGGATAAGGAAGCCTCAAATAATGATAATCACAGGGGCCGATCCGATAGTCCCCCCGCTCCTTGGCCTCAGCGGTTTCTGGCAGGCAGTAGATCACCTCTCCCTTTGGGTTCAGAAGGATATTCCATTCCAGATCCAGATACCGGGTTCCCCTCCTGTAAAATTTGCGGAGAACTCCAAAAAAAGAGTCTGTACCGATCCCGTATCTGTCCGCCGCCTCTCTGATCTGCTCCCTGATAAACTGGACTCCGGGCTGTGGAAGAGAAAAAATCCGCTTTTTTATAAATTCTTCCCGGCTCCCATGGCAGAAGATATCCGTTTCATAAAGATTCCTAAATCCGCCCACCATATGGAAAATCTCATCCAGGGTTTCCCCCATCTCGATTTTCTTTTCCAGAAGCTCCAGTTCCCGCGGTGCGTCTTCCCTTTGCCGTTCCTCTCTGGCTTCCCGGCAAAGCTCCCGCAGACCCTCCAGCTTTTCGCCCAAGGTTCTGTGGGGCGCGGAAAGAATGCAGTCTGTCAGTTCCGTAAGATTTAAATCTCTCCCTTCGGACAGCCACCGGGCTATGTCCGGAGAATAAATCCATTGCTTTAAGTCCATTCGGCGCTTCCTCCTTTGATGAGCTTATTGTAGCATGTCCCTGACATGCTGCCTCCGGCGGATGCACACGATTCGCCCTCGTATTTATCCGCCCTTCGGACGGATGCGAATCGGCGAAGGTATCCTCCTCAAACCCAATGAATTTGATACGAGGGGTCTCTCCGTACTGGTAGAACGTTTTACACCGGAAATTTTTAGCCAGAATAAAAGCCAGCATCAGGTAATGTTGTTTCATGGATGTCCTCTTAAATCTCAGTTCCTTTATGGATACCTGGGAACCGCCTAAGGGGCTTTCCCCGCCTTTCTTTTCCCTTTCGTAAATACGAGAGACTTTCTGAACCGTTCTCCATATCCTCCAATATGGTACACTGATAATGGGCGGAATTATCAATCCTGATCCGGATATCCAGGTGTCCGATTCCAAATTTTTCCCTAATCCGTTCCAGATAATTTTCACAATTTAAAATCTGCGGATTCATAAACACCAGGGCTCTTCCACGGGAAATTTCCACCCGCCCTCTGGGGAAATAGTTCCAGGGAATTCCTCTCAGATCCTTTCTCCCTGCCGTGACCGCTTTCCAGGAATCCTTATGGGTATTGGGAGCGGCCGTTTCGGGAGTGATGCGGACTTCAATCCTGTCCGTAAAAATAAGCTCCCCTTCCGCTCCCACAAAGCAGGGAAACCAGAAAATGCCTTTACTCATTCTTTTCCTCCGCTGCAAAATACTCGTAAGCCTCCATGGAATGAAAATCCAGCCGAATCTTATTGATACTGTCGGCACTGTTTTCTTCTTCATATGAAAAGAAAGCAAAACGGCAGTCCCCGTCTGTCCTGATGTCCGTGTATTTTTTGGCCAGTCCTTTTGCAAATCCGACTGCGTTTTCACGCCTGCCGCCCACAAATAAAAATCCCTGCCAGAGCTTTGGGACATCAAAAGCCTTCATCGCCTGATAGATGGCGTCGCTTATCAAACCATACTCCCACAGATAAAAGCTCCTTTCTTTTAACTCCTCCGTAATGATTTTTACGGCTTCTCTGTTTTGTATGATATTCCGGGTATCTGTATAATGTTTCCCCAGATTCCCGGTACTCGCATCCGCGTATTTCAATTCAATAAACCCAAAGCCACGGTTTTTATCAAATACAACCATGTCCGGCGTAAATATTTTAGATCGGCTCAGTTCTTTTTTAACCGTGTACTGCATATCCACCACACACCATCCATCCTCCGGGTCCTTTTTCATATGCTGCTTTACAATCGCTGTCTGGATTCTCCGCTCGCCCAGATCTCCGTCGTTTTTCGTAAATTTTTTCTGTGCCGCCTTCAGAATCAGATCTAAATATTCAGACTCCGTAAGCCTCCAATCCCAGGGGTTATGTAACAGTTCCCGCAGCCGGTAACTTAATTTCTCACAAAGGGAATCCCCCTTGTAGGCATCTTCTCTTTGTGCATACCGTTCCTCCATATACTCCAGGTACTTCCTGTCAATCTCGTTACCTTCCGAAAAATATGCTTCACTTAAATAATTCGGATATTCCCTGCTTTTTGCCAAACTGGAATCGCGTCCGTCTGTTGCTATCCGCCCTATCTGGCCGCCATACGCATAGGCCCTGAGCATCGTCGTTGCAGTGCCATCCGGTCCTACGATTGCAATCGGGCTGTCTGTTCTCTCTCCGTCATAAAATTCATATTTCAGCAGACAGTTAATTTTCGTATAGGCATTGTCATAAAAAATCAGAGAACCGCGGCCGCTAAAGTCAAACCAGAGATTATATTTGCCTGAAATATCCCATAGTTTATGCCACAGTTTCTTTGCTTCATCACCATCTCCATAAATATCCTCCTGATACGCAGAATACCCATATAGTTTATCGCATAAATACCCCTCACACGCCATGTACGCCACACACTCGTCTTTCCCTGACAGTGTAACTGCGTTTTTTCCGTCCTGAAATTTGTCCGCCTCCTTCAAACAATCCTCCGCTGTCATGTTCGCTCCTGGAATCCACGGAAACGGGATTATTTTCTTTCCGATATACATACAATATTCAGGACAAATCAGATTTTCATTGATCCTCGCGACTGCTTTTACAAAATCAATCGTAAAACATGCGATCCTTTCTTCCAGTGTCAGTTTTCTTTTCATCCCCTCTCTCCTTTCATTCAAAGAATCTCCGGGAGTGCTCTCAAAGCGGCAGCTGAATTCCGTCCCGAAGCACCTGCACCCGGTCACGATAAGGGGCAAATTCCGGGATGGATGTAAAGTCCTCAGGAGATTTTGTGTGTATGGGAATGATAATTTTCGGATTTACCAGCCCGATTAGTCCGGCAATGGTCTCCACATAGGCGTGTCCGCTGGTATGTAAAGACTCATAAGGGCGCCCGCCGATAAACCGGAGCAGCTGCCAGTCGGCATGTTCCTCCTCCAGATACCCTTTCCACATGGAGTAAATAATCTGCCCGTCTCTGTCAAAGAATTTATCCAGCAGTTTCTCAAAAGGACTTACGTAGTCCTCCGGACGGGCATTTCTTCCGTGACGGAACGAAACCACAGGGGATGTTTCATGGAATCCCCAATCCGGCGAAGCTTTGCCCACCGGCCCGGGCACATATGTCTTGAGTACCCGCTCTAAGCGTCCCCTCTGGCCCACAATGCCATGTTCCCGAAAATCCCCGGTAAATAGGATGCTTTTTCCGGAAACCCTGATGTAAAACATATAAGAATCCAGGGCAGAGTGATCCACGTAGAGGGGAAGGACCTGATTTCCTCTGACCAAGATAACATTCTCTCCGGGAGCCTCCGTCCACCGGAGCATCTCATAGCTTTTTGGCCCCCTGTCAATATAATCCCCTGCACAGATCAGCCGGTCGTCTGCCGAAAAGCCGATCTTTTCAAACATTTCCCTCATGTCATCGTAATGCCCGTGAATGTCCGTCATAATATATGCGCTCATTTTACCTCCCTCCTTTTGCTCCTGTTGCCCATAGTTTATCACATGGGTCCCCATTAAAACGTCAATAGTATGACGGATCAAATAGTCTGACATCCTATGCAGTCAATTTATATATATTGTTGCCTATGCTTTTCCCTTTGAGAAAAGCAAACGCAGCAGGCGTTCCAACTTTTCTTTTAATGCCTTGAGCCACCGCTTTGGAATTTCCTGCAATCCATTACGGATTCCAGCCAGACCTCCCGTTACGCAGGCTGTGGTATCCGTATCATGTCCCATCCACAAAGTCATCATCAATTTTATCCGGTACATCCATCCACCCCAGGGGGAAACGGTAATCATCCTGATAAAAACGATGCTCCATAAAATCATAAGAAACATCAAATCCAAACAAGTTTCAGGCGCATGGCCCCGGAATCATCCGCTAAAGATCTGCTCCACAATCCTCCCGCCATACAGATCATTCTCTTCATCGCTTTCCGACGTTCCTCTGTGTCACATCCATAATAGTTCCAATAATCTTCTTTTGTCCACCAACGGTAAGAAATTTCCTGCCGCATCTTTTCCGGCAGATTTTTTCGGAACCGGTCTCTCAGTTTTTTATCCGCGCAGGAAAGCGCTTTTTCCAAAGTCAGATAGTCAATCTCTTCCATCATACAGCAAATCCCTTCCTCCTCCATGTGATAAAACAGTTTATGAAAACAATCCTTTGTCTTGGAAAACTCTGAAAAGTTTTCTTCCATATGCGTCTCATCCATTTCCTGCTTCTCTTTCTGCCACATTTCGCGCAATAAACGAAAATCCTCATCATAGTCTTCCTGCGCTTCCTCTGGAATCAGTGTACGAAACCGGTCCAGAAGAATGTCCGGCTTCGAAGCGTATTTCTTGATCATGCAGGCGCCCAAAAAATACAAATACGCCAAATACAGCTGGTATCCGGAATATTGCTCCAGGCGAATCCCCTGTCTTAGCTGTTCCAGTCCGCTGCCGTCTACTATTGCGGCTACCGCATCTTTCCACAAGGATGCCAGCGGCGTATCCTCTTCCTCTGCGTTTTCGCAGTATTCTTCCAGCGCAAGGAGTCCGCTGTTTCTGGCTATCTCACTGTATTCACAGATTGTCTCCAATACCTGATATACCTGTATTCGGTATCCGAAAAGAGCTTCCCTTGCATATTTCAGGGCATCCCGCCTTAATTCCGCTTCTACTAATTTCCACATATCTTTTCCGCCTTTCTCGTCATGTCCTGCAGCAGGCTGCTTAATCCTTCTCCATGGAATGATTCCGGACTTCTTCCACATGGGCCTCTATGTTGTTCATCCTGGATTCCAGATCAGACCAAAAGCTGGGATAAAAAGATTTCATCCAGTCTTCCAACATAATTTCCTGTTCTTCATCTGACAATTGTTTCAAAAGCCGGAGCCTTACATTTTTTTCTCCATAAACAAATAGTTCCGCCAAACGGCGCAACTCGTTATTCTTTATCTCTAATAAAAAGCTTTTCAGTTCCTCCGGTTCCATTTCATCTATCCCATAACCCGCCTGACGAAACGCTTCCAGATCTGCCCCCTGGGACAACCGGGCCTCTACCCATTCATGAAACGCATTCTCCGGCATCGCCCTGTATATTTCGTTGAAACGGGCAGCCACATGGGCGCTTTCATTTCCCTTTGCCATCTTTATCCAACGGTCAAACCGTTTCTCCACGGTTTCCCGCATAGATGCATTCCGTTCTTTTCTCAGTTTGCGCCCGATTTCCTCACATCCCTGGTCATAAGTTTTCTGCTTTTCTGTGGGAACCGCAAAACGAAACATTTCCACCAATTCCTGAAAGCTGCTGCCTTCCCGGATTTTCACCAGTCCCATCAGGTAGATATATTCCTGAAACAGCCGAATCCCCGAATACTGGTTTACTAAAATCTGGTCAGACATCCACTCAAACCATTCTTCCTTCTCGTTTTCCCATTTATGGATACCCGCCATCAGTCGGACGCCGGATATCAGGAAATTTCTGAGGGGAATCTTCTCCTCCGTCCATTTCTCCGTATTCTCCAGTGTGCGGTTCAGCTCCTGAAAGGATTCCCCAGGCAATTCTTCTTCTGCTGTGGGCATCCATATCGTATCCCTCCATTTCCACATCTCCCAATCCTGCGCCACATTTCTGCAGCGGCATATGGCTCCCAATGCCTGAAAAACCTCTTCTGTGTGTCTGTCAAAAACTTCTTCTCCCAGTTTCTGCAGATCGTTTTTAATTAAGTCCAGATTCATTTGTCCGCTCCTTTACTGAAGACTCTTAAACATAAAAAATCCTCTCATCCTCCAGCCGCATACAGGCCAGTTTCCCTTCCGGCTCAATGTCTTTAAATGCATAGCCGCAGTCCAGATCATAAAATATACAGTCTGTCTCTTCGTCATAAAAACGGTAAACATTTCCATGATTAAAAGGAAGTTCATACATTGCCGTAGTGGGCGTATGGCCTGCTATGACCATTCCGTGTTCCACACCGCCGTAAATATACGCATCATCCCTGGCCTTCAGATAAAAGTCCTCCAATGAGTCATAAGAACCATCCGTATCTGCTCCCTCCAAACAGGCAAGGCTTTCCATATAACCGCCATGGACAATGATGCACCTTTTCCCCTTTATGGCAGTCTCATAAAAATACGGCATGTTTTTAATACATTCCGCCCACTCTGACAACTGGTCAAATGATGTCCTCTTTTCTTCCACCAGATTTCCCACAGTACCGTACACGTCAAAATAGGAAGAAAGCCCTCTGGCCGTCCGGTACGCCCGTATGGTATCCTCTGGGCTGGAAGTTTTCAGTCCGTATTTTTTAAAGATCATTTCCATCACTTCCACATAGCAGCGAAATTCTTCATCATGGTTCCCCCTGACCAGAATGACATTTTCCCCAGGACTTTCTATCCACTTAAGCATCTTATAGCTGTCCGGCCCTCTGTCAATATAGTCCCCTGCCAAAATCATCCTGTCGCCTGCAGAAAATCCGATTTTATCAAGCATACGTTTCATAGGGTCATAATGCCCGTGAATATCCGTCATAACATAAGTACTCAACTATCTATCCCTCCCAGCGCGTCCCGCCCATAACACACGCTTATGTTCATTCCTTATTGCCAATCTCCCGCCTGCCATAAAAAGGAATACTCCGTCCGTCTACTGCCCTTCTCCCGCTTATCTTCCCGCTGGAAAACGCCTCCCCATCCAAAGCCATATGATCCGTCGGCCTGCTGCCGCTTTTTTTCAGGAGCTTCAATTTTTCAAATGCTTCATTTACTTCCCGGGGTACGGCCGCCATGATCTCATATCCCGGCTCCTCCCTATCCTGTTCCTTAAACGCATCATCAACTCCCACGCAAAATCCGTCTCTCCAACCATTTTCCTGACTTTTGCTCCCCCTGTATGCCGCTGCTCCCTGTTCCATAAACCGAACCAGGTACTCCATCAGCATCAGGGCGGCATGGGCATCTTCCTCAAATCCCAGAAAACAGGTACAAATAACAGGTTTCGGTCGACAAAATGTCCTGCACCGAAAATTCTTTGCCAAAATCCATGCCAGCATCAAATGATGCCACTTCATCGGTATCCTCTTAAATCTTAACTCTTTTACTGCTATATTCTTTTGGATTCCCTCTTTCCCCTTCTCTTCCTCCACAGAAATATGGTACTTCATCATAAGCTTTCTGGCCGCCTGTACGGCGGCCAAAGCCTCATTCTCATTTTCACTCTCTGCCAAAGCCAAAAGATTTTTTATCTTCCGCCGTACTGCTTCCCTGTCCAATATCCTGTCCTCTCTGTATCGTTTTTAGATAATGTCCATTTTGTCTAAAACAATCCCGTAATACTGTTCCGGATCGCTTCTTCATCCACATAAATGGGAGTATCCGGGTCCACCTCCGGAGGAAGTTCTATGGTTTCGTACCATTCGGCTCTTCCTTCAATCTGAAATTTCTGAGACCACAATTCGTTAATACCTGACCGGTTTGTTATCCTCTTGTTTCTATAATCGCTTTCCATCTTTGCAATCTCCATCTTAATCATATCAATGCTCTGCTGTTCCTGGGGCGTCAAAGGTCTGGTGTGTCTGATCTTTTTAATCTTAGGTTTCCGCTTCTCCTCTTCCTCTTTGTATGCCGCCCGAATGGCTGCCTCCTGTCGGTTCTTAATTGCCTTTTCTTTCACCTCCGCCCAAAATCCCTTTTTCTCACCGTCTTTCGTCTGTCCGGATGATTGAGGCTGACCAGCCTGGATCCTTTGGCCTTTGGCCTGCCGTCCTTTTTGGCCTGCCTGGGGCTGAACCATCAGTCCCGCCTGTCCTGCTCCTGTCGGATTCACCGTTCCCGCCTGTCCTGCCTTATCCCCCTCTTTTTCTCCCCCCTTGACCATATTCCCAAAAGCAATACACACATCCACAATCCAGCCAATGCCAAACAATCCCGCGGTAAACAGCCATATAAATCCTGTCACATATTTTTTCTTTATGAACCGGTGTATTCCAAAAAGCCCAAGAAAAAACGTAATCAAAAAATCAGCCACTTCCCAAAATCCTCCTCTCTTTAATATCTTCTTCCCCCATTTACTCGTGAAAAACAATCTTATCCGGCTCTGTCACATAGCCGATCCTGTCAATGCTCTCAAGCCAGCTTTCCAGTCTCCGGTCCAGTTCCCCCGGCTTTATCTCCAGCAGTTTTAAATCCAAAAAAATCTCCCCCTTTTCCTTCTTCTTCCTATAAACACTCCTCGCCAAACTCATAAAGAATATCATTGACCTCTGCCACGGAAATCCCCCGCGCAATTCCGAATATAACCATAGAGTCCCTTCTGTTTCGGGCATCCAGACAGGCCATACGTCCAATCCGCAGTAAATGCTGGGTTTCCTCCAAATCCAGCTTCATGGCCAACGCAATGCACAGGACCACATCCCTGCCCGGATTTTTAATTCCACGAAACACCTGATAAATATACTCTCCTTTATTGGATCTGTCCGCTACCTGGGATATCCGCATCCCCTTTTTTTGCAGCAATTCTTTCAGATGCGCAGAAAGCGGAATATCCCAAAATTCTCCCCTATTGGAAGCAAGATACTCTGCCACGCTCTTTCCCTGTGTAATCTCATTTACCAATTCTTCCGTACCCTTTTTCATCAGCACCGACTCCCTGCTCTTTGACCGGATAGAACAGGAAACCGCCCTCCCGGCAGAGATAGCCTCTTCCTTAAAAGGAACGGCCCCGTCCAAAAAAAGCCAGTTCTGGCGTACCGTAAGAATACTGGCTGGTCATATTGAAGATATGTAGCATGATCATCCTCTATTATATACCCGCCGCCCCCTTTTGTACTGTACTGCCGGCACAGTGCCTAAGGCGTGTTTGAAAATTGCTTTCCCCATGATTTTCCTCCCTTGCCTTCCAAGCCTGTATCCTTTTTCCAGCCATTTAAGCCTCCTGAGGGCCTCCTGTGCCGTCTGAAAGCGGCGTTTCGGATCAAACTCCGTACATTTGCGTATAAAAACTCCCAGTCCCCCTTTGCACCTCTCCTCCCCCGGAAGTTTCCCCACAGCCAGCTCATTCAGCGTCACCCCCAGAGAATAAATATCCGTGCGGCAATCGGTCTGCCTGTATCCGAACTGTTCCGGTGAAGCGTACCCTTTCGTCCCTTTTAACATAGTATCCCTTTCTTTTTCACCATAAAAAACCCTGGCAATATGAAAATCGATCAGCTTCACCTTTCCCTTTTCATCCATCATCACATTCTCCGGCTTAATATCCCGGTGAATGATGCCGTTTTTATGCAGGACGGAAAGCCCTTTCAATATCTGCTCCCCCACAGAGATCACTTTGCTGCCAAATGTTCCCCTCTGGGTTAAGATACAAAAAAGAGAGCGCCCCTGTACATATTCCTCCACCCCATAAAAAGTCCCTTTATCCGAAAACACATGAAAAACCCGAACCACATTAGGATGACGGATGCTCATAAGCCTTTCATAGACTTCCCGATTCTCCCGGGACAGCTTTCTCATGACAAACGTTTTTCCCGTCACGGATTCCCGCACCACCCACAAACCGCCTTTTGCTCCAAGAGTTTGTATCTTCTTGTAACATGGCAACTTATCCGCAGACAGATCATGATTTTCTCTCATTAAACCATTCTCCTGTTCTTCCTTAATATCCGCTTTATTTTATATGGGAATCGTAACATAAACCTATCACGAAATGCGACAACTATATGACGGGTCTAAAAAGAATATAGACGTGTCCTGAATACGCTCCAAATGAATCAAGTTTTAAACTTGCTTATGAATGTCTTTTTTCCAGCTGTGCCAACAGATCTTCTACCTTTTCTCTTTCTTTCAGCGCATTCAGCCAACGTTCCGGGATTTTGCGCAGTCCATAACGGATTCCGGCCAGACCTCCCGTTACGCAGGCTGTTGTGTCCGTATCATTGCCCAGCAAAACGGCGCGTTTTATGGCGTCCTCATAATCCGATGCCTGCTCCAGGATCATAAAGGCGCTGCGGAGACAATCCACCACGTACCCGGTTCCCCTGCCCTCCCATGGAATATCGGGACGGATGCTCCATTCCAGTTCCCGTTCATACTCCGGCTGTTCCCGGTAAATGGAACGTAGTGCGCAGACTCCCTCCTGAATTGCCTCCCGGGCCTCCTTTCCCTCAAGAAGCCCCTGGGCCGCAAGGCAGTACAAAGCGCAGCAGACCTGATTGCATAAATGTCCATGGGTGATTTGGCATTGACTATGGGCATCTCTCACCAGGTCTCTGCTTCTTTTCTCCAAATCCGTATCTCCCTGCACAAAATGCCATAATGCCAGGGGCAAAACCCGCATCAGCGCTCCGTTTCCTTTTCCCTCCGGATTCACCAATCCGCAGTCTGTCGCGGGAAGCCCTCTTTTATATGCGTTAAGCGCATCGGCTGTCTGAATCCCCACATCAAATACGACTCCTCCTACCGCCCAAAAGCCTTCCTCATACCAGGCTAAAAGGGCGTCGGAATAGGCTTTTAGAGAGAATTTCCCGTTTTTTAAAAGACTGTCCATAAGGCACAGCGCCTGCGCGCCGTCATCGGACCATGTTCCGGCGGCAATCTTAGGGTAAGTCTTTTGAAATCCAGACGGCGGCGTCATCTCGATTTTCTCATAGACAGGAAGTTCCTTTGCCTCATAAAACTCATAGGGTACTCCCAGAGCATCCCCAACCAGAAGGCCATACAGACCTCCCGCAATTCTTTCCCTCTGTAACATCGTGTTTCCTCCTAACTTTGTTTATGTACTCTCGGAGTCTCTTTGTGCCTGATTTTGTGAGATGATTTTTTGTCAGATGTGCATAAATTTATGAGGCGTACGTGGAACGTACGTTGATTAAATTTATGTGCATATGGCGGAAAATCAGCCACAAAGGCAGGTGCAGGAGAGATTCCGAGAGTACATGTTTATACACTCTCCCAGACCGTGTCTGTGCCTGATTGTTTCGGGCTTGTGTCATTACCACGTTCCCTCTACAAAATCATCATCTACTTCATCCGGCGTGTCAATCCAACTTAGAGGGAAACAGTAATCGTCATGACAAAAACAATGTTCCGCCGGATCATAAAAAATTTTGTAACCAATCCTGCGCAGCACCTCAAAGTCTCTCTGCCTTGTCCGTTCCGACAGACCGGGAAACAGTTCATTGTAAGAATCCTTAGCAGTAACATACTCCTGGACATCGCCGCTTTCCTCGTTGTCCTTTTTTTCCCACAAGGGAATATCCTCATTTACCAGTTCAGACATCAATGTTCCCAGACGGTTCAGCCTTTTCAGATGAGCCATTTTACATGGCTTTACCTTATGGGCAAATTCCGGTTTTCCTGTTTTCACGTACCCGTTTCCCTTTCTGGAATACTTTACGCTTACCAGCCCCGCATCCCTCAAATCCGCCAGGTCACGCTGCAAAAGGCGCATATTATACGGGAATATCTCACAGACAGCCTCAAACTGGACAATCGCAAACTGACATACTATCTCATAAAGCCGCAGCTGGCGCTCAATCCGCGGCATCTTTTCCTTTTGGCTCATAAATTACCTCCATTGGCTGCAGCACGGAATTTCCTTCCGTCTTTTGGTGTCATCCTTTATCTGGGTAGATGTCTTTGATAATCTTTGACAGCAGCAGGGCAAGCTCGTCCCTTTCCCGGTTCTGTTTTGCTTCCAGATAGCTGCCGGCCTCTTTCAGGCTGAAGCTGCCTTTGTAAAATCCATCCCAGTTTTTCCTGTCCTGATCGTTTTCAAATCCAAATGACACTGAAAGTTCTCCTTCAGGCGTCAGATAGATAAGCCGCAGCGGCTTATGCCATAGCTTACGCTCTGGAGATTTATCGGGATATAGATAGTCCAAAAGCTGTCCTGCGGTGTAGAGATATTTCCGTGAGCGAACTCCATCCTTTTGGGTCCATCCTGCCTTTTTGATCAGCTCCATGGCAGCCTGGGCAAATCCTTCGGAAGGCACATCCATGTCATATGCTCCTCCCAGACGCCGGGTTTTGAATACTAATGAATAAGCGTCCCGCAGCGCCTGGTCGTTATCCCACATGGGCTTTTTGGCTTCATCGCGTTGGGAACATGTGGGGAAATCTTTTTATATGTCTCGCCAAAAGACTCTCTCATCACCCGAAGCAGCTTGTTCCCAAAGACCTCACCAAATGTTTTCCCATAACAATTGTTCAAATACCGCTGGGCCTGTTCCTTTTTTATGCTGCTGTCTGTTGTCTTCAGTTCCACCAGATAGACCGCTTCCTCATCCCCAAGAACATAATCAATCTTGGTCCCCATGTTTCCATATCCGGAACCTTTCTTTGACTTTTCCGATTCCAGAACGGACATCTCCTTGGTAATAAAACAAAGTTCTCCGCTAAAAATATCCTTTGCCTGGTCTGTTAAAATCTCCGTTATATAAGGCGTCAGCAATGTATCCAGAATGACCTCCGCTTTGATATTGGGCGTAAAATAGTCGTTGACCACCCATTTCCTGATCTCATCCATCTCTTTATTCATTTATTCTGCCTCTCCTTTTCTTGTTGCGTACACAATGCCAGACTTTCCCGCAGCTTAAAGTCGCTTTCCCTTTCTCCCTGCCGTAACCGCCTTCCAGGAATCCTTATGGGTATTGGGAGCGGCTGTTTCGGGAATTGCGCAGGCCAAACTATCTTCCGTGAAAGTAAGCTCCCCTTCTTCTCCCACAAAACATGGGCCTTTTCTTTCCATTATCCATGAATGGTCACAATAAATCATGGCAGCCGATGCCGTCCCAAAGCACCCGTACCCGGTCATAATAAGGAGCAAATTCCGGGATGGATGTAAAGTCCTCAGGACATTCTGTATGCATGGGAATGATAATTTTCGGATTTATCAGACTAATCAGCCTGGCAATCGTCTCCACATAGGCGTGTCCGCTGGTATGCAGAGACTCGTAAGGACGCCCGCCGATAAACCGGAGCAAATGCTCATCGCCATGCTCCTCCTCCAGATACCCTTTCCACATGGAGTAAATAATCTGTCCGTCTCTGTCAAAGAACTTGTCCCGCAGTCTTTCAAAGGGGCTTACGTAATCCTCCGGGCGGGTATTTTTCCGGGTAAGCATAACAAAGCCGTCCCGCTCCAGTTCCTCCTCTGTGACAGAACGGAACCACAGGGGATTTTTCATGGAATCCCCAGTCCGGCGCAGCACAGCCCACCGGCTGTCCGGCTTTCCCAGCACCCATACCACAGGATGCTGCTTTGATGGCCGGTATTCAGGGAAATTGCCCTTTCTCTCCATGTCCCTCATAGCCGTGATCAAGACCTGTGCCTGGTACAGATCGCAGACAAACCGCATATTTGGGGGCGTATTGTGATAAAACTCCATGATGCTGTCCAGGTTCGTAGATGAAACCAGCACAAAATTATACTTGTGCTTTTTAAAAAGCTTATTTGCCTCTCTGCCCAGCTCCTGTTCCGACTTAACAAGCACATCCTTTGTCTCTCCCAGACGGCTGAGCATGGTACCCTCGGTGATCAGGACATCCACCGGCCCGTGTACATAGGTTTTAAGTACCCTCTCCAGGCGTCCCCTCTGTCCCACAATACCGTGTTCCCGAAAATCCCCTGTAAAGAGGATGCTTTTTCCGGAAACCTGAATGTAAAACATGTAGGAATCCAGGGCAGAGTGATCTACATAGAGGGGAAGGACCCGAATGCCGGGAAGGGGTGTGATCCACTTTCCGGCTTCATAAGTGCGCATCCGTTCCACCGCAGGGAGACCTTTTTTCTCTGTCCCATGGTCCATATAAGGAACAAGGATACGCAGGATGTCTTTTGCCAGAGGGCCGATGTACATGGGAACATCGTCGGGAATCTCCTTAAAAAGGCCATAGTGATCGCCGTGGTAATGGGTAAATAAAACCGCGCTCTTTTCGTAAGAGCCAAAAACCTTTTGAAACATTTCCGCGTCTTTTATCCCGGCGTTCTGGTCCGTTCCCGGCAGATTCGTCCCGAAATCTATAAGGATACGGCTCTCTCCTGTGCTGATCTGGGTACAGCAGCCGCCGATCTGGCTGCTGCCCCGGTGGATCATAATATTGGCCATGGTTTTGTTCCTTCCCTTCGTAAATATGTACTTATGTTGCCTGTTTGGCGGCAGAATTTCTATCATAACTATACCATGGATCCGGCATGTTATGCTTCGCAGGGTGTAATCTGCCGCATATCCGGTTTCTCTTCCTTCCCATGGGACATATGGACGCCACTTTTCTTTGAACCGCCAGACATCAATACCCCATCCGTTATCTCCTGTTTGATTGCCAATATGTATCTTTGATAGTGGCAGTATAGCACATCAAACATGCAAAAGCGACATATATATAACGTGTCAATCACAAATTAATTTGAAAGTTTTTTCCAAAATCCCCTGTCGTCAGAGACTTTATCCAGCAGCTGTCTCATGGTGTCCGAAACTATACACGATCACCCTTGTTTTAAGCCCAGCCACAATGCTCATGTACGGTAAAGAAGCAAGCAACCGAAAACAACAGATAGACCGCC
>CAOKOS010000042.1 GCA_948470255.1 uncultured Lachnotalea sp. | reverse complement strand
CCCCCCCCCCCCCCCCCCCCCCCCCCCCCCCCCCCCCCCCCCCCCCCCCCCGCAATTGGAACGCGAAGGTGTACGGCGTTGAATTGAATCCAAAAGCAGCCCAGATTGCAGCTTATGTGGGAGAGGTAATATGCGCGGATGTGGAAAGCTTAGATTTCCCCTGGGAAGAAGAGTATTTTGATTATGTGTTGATGGGGGATGTGCTGGAGCACTTACTGGATCCGGAAGCAGTTCTAAAAAGGCTTAGAAAGCATGTGAAAACGGGAGGGCGTATTATTATCAGTATGCCCAATGTGAAACATTACTCAGTATTACTGCCTTTGCTTTTAGAAGACCGGTTTTCTTATGAGGATGCAGGCATTTTGGACAGGACACATGTGAGAATGTATACGGGGACGGAGATACAGATGCTGGTATCCCGGAGCGGATATCAATTTGAGACATTACAATATGTGCAGCTGGCAGAGGAATTGCCGGAAACGGAAAGAAGAATAATCGACGGCTTAGCGGAATTGATGGAAACCCCGGCCAAAGCTTCTTATTTGGCATATCAGTATATTGGAAAAGCGGTAAAGACGCCGGAAACAGAAAATGTTTGAGGGATAAGGACAGAAAAGGAATAGATGGGCCATGCCAGATAAACAGAAAATACGGCTTGCCATAGAGGAAGGCAATTATGAAGGGGCAGCAGAACTTATAAAGGGATATATTTCAGAACCCGGCCAATATGATGACACCATTGCGATTTACGATGCGGCCATTGGAGAAGCCTGCGGCGACCGGAAACGGATGTGGGAGGCTATCCGAAGCGGCCTGTTGAAAAATTGTAGAAATTATGAGCTGTATGTGATGCTGGGGAATTATTATCTGTGTGAGAATATGCACAAGTCCTGGCTTTGTTATGAAAACGCGTTATTTTATTGTGATAATACGGAAGACAGGGCAGGCATCCGGGCCATGATGGATCAGCTTGAAAAGGAGTATGGTATTTTTGTAAACAAAGTGGCAGTGGTTATTTTGTCTTATAACCTGCTGGAGTATACAAAGTCTTGTATCGAAAGTATCCGTAAGACAACGCCGGAACGCGCCAGGGAGATTATTGTGGTGGACAATGCTTCTGAGGATGGAAGCGCAGAATGGCTGAAAAAACAAGAGGATATTATCCTTGTGGCCAACAAAGAGAACATGGGGTTTCCGGCGGGATGCAATCAGGGAATCCGGGCAGCAGGCAAGGCATCGGATATCTTCCTTTTGAACAACGATACGCTTCTGGCAGAAAATGCACTTTTCTGGCTGAGGATGGGGTTGTACGACAAGGAGAAGAATGGCGCGGCCGGAAGTATGTCCAATTACGCACCTTATGATCAAAGTGTGTGCGGCGACGATACCACAGTGCCGGGACTGCTGGACTTTGGAAGACGGATGAATATTCCAGAAGAATATCCTTATGAGTCCAGGCTTTTTCTCATTGGATTTGCACTGTTAATCAGGCGCCCTGTGGTGGATGAAATCGGCCTGCTGGATGAACGGTTTTCTCCGGGCCAATGGGAAGATGTGGATTACGGGCTGAGAATCGTGCTGGCAGGATATCGGAATGTGCTTTGTAAGAATAGCTTTATTCTCCATTATGGAGGACAGTCTTTTGGGAAAAATGAAAAAAAGAGTCAGGCTTTAATAGAAAGAAACCAGAAAATACTGAATGAAAAGTGGGGGCTGGAGGTGCTTTCTCACAGTCCCATTGTTAAATTGATTCAATATGCACAGGAACCGGAGGAGGCGCCGATCCGCATTTTGGATATTGGCTGCGGCTGCGGCGCCTCCCTGGGTTATGCGGGAAGTTTATATCCCAATGCAGAGGTTTACGGAGTGGAAAAGAACCCACAGGCAGCTAAGGTCGCATCCTGTATGGGGACGGTAGTATGCGGCGACGTGGAGGAAACGGATCTTCCTTGGGGAGAGGGGTTTTTTGACTATGTGCTCATGGGGGAAATCCTGGAACACTTGCGAGATCCCGAAATTGTTTTAAAAAAGATAAATAAGTGTTTGAAAACAGGGGGACACCTCATTGCCAGCGTACCCAATATGAAACATTATTCTGTGTTGCTGCCGCTGCTTTTGGAAGACAGGTTTTCTTATGGTGATGGGGGTATTTTAAATAGCTCCCATTTGAAATTATATACAGGGAAAGAGATTTCGGAACTTCTGTCTCGAAATGGATATACAGTAGAGTGGATGAAATATACCCTGGCGGCTGGAGAGCCGAAAGGGGAGGAGGCCAGGGTGATCAGGAAATTGGCGGAGGTGACCGGGGAGCCGTCAGGAACTTCAATGCTGGCGTATCAATATATTATAAAAGCAGCAAAGGCGCGGGAAGCGGCAAATACCTGAAGAAATGTGGAGGAAAAGGGGTTAGGACAAAAACGGAGGAAAAGTAGCTTGCCATGGAAAATATTTTAGAGGAGTATGCGCTTCAGGAAGAACAAAAAGTCCTCTGGACATATCAAAATAACGATGTGGAAAAATGGTTGAAGCTGATTGATACGATTCTTGCCAGTGGGGAGGAATCACAAAAAGAAGAGCTGCTGCAGATATTTCACCAGAAGGTTTTTATAGATATGTGCCGGAATTTTGACAGTCTGGCCCATATGTGCATCATTATGGATATTTATGAGCAGGAGAAAGGGGCGGGCGAACCTGTTACGATTTTGGATTTGGGGCGCTCTTCCTCAGAACTGACTGCCCTCTTTTGCCATATAAAATTTCTTTTGTGGAGAATTGAGTTTGTAAAGGACAGACAGGCGCAGGAGGGCCTGTTGAATTATATCGAGGAGACAGGGGCCTCGCCTTCCATGATCACATTGATTGCAAAGAGGGTTTCCTATCGGAAAATGGAACTTCTGCCGTGGCTGGCAAAGATATTTATGGAAGCCCGGAAAACAGCTTATGTGGAACGCATCCGTGAATATTTAGACAGACAGGTCCTGGAAAATCTTAAAGAGAACGGAGTATAAAGGAAAAAACGGAAGGGCGGCGGGGAAAGGCTTAATAGAAATATGGATAAAAAAAAGATCTGTTTTATTATGTGCACCAACAACCGGCAATACAGGGAGGAAGCGGTATATTATATCAACAGGCTTTCCATACCGGATGGATATTCCGCTCATGTGGTGACCGTGGAAGGGGCAGAGGGGATGGCGGCTGGATACAATGCGGCAATGAAATCCTCTGATGCGAAATACAAAATTTACCTGCATCAGGACGTACTGATTCTCCATCAGGATTTTATCAGGAAGATGCTGGAAATATTTGCAGATCCTGGGATTGGGATGTTTGGGATGGCAGGAGCGCCCCAAATGGCGGTCAATGGAGTCTGGTGGAATGGAAGGGCAGTAGGGAAGCTGTTGTCCAATACGGTTTTCGAGTATGGGGAAGAAGCGTTTGATGAAATAGAGGGGGACTATGCAGAGGTGGAGGCCGTTGACGGGTTTCTGATGGCGACTCAGTATGACCTGGAATGGCGGGAGGATCTTTTTAAAAAATGGCATTTTTATGATGCATCCCAAAGTTTTGAGTTCCGAAAAAGGGGATACCGGGTTGTTGTCCCGCGGATGGAAGAACCATGGTGCCTCCACGACTCGGGAATTAATGACTTTAGAGATTATTATGGAGAGCGAAAATTGTTTGTAAGGGAATATATGTAGGGGATTTGACTGAAAAAGCCTGTCTGAAGAGAGGCGATGAATAAAAGAAGGGGCATATCAGATGGCAGATAAAGATAAAATACGGGCGGCAATAAACGAGGGGGATTACAAAAAGGCGGCGGGACTTTTACGGGAATATATTTCAGAACCAGACCGGTATGATGATGAGATTGCGATTTTCCATGCAGCCATCGGAGAACACAGTGGAAACCGTGAGAGTATGTGGGAGGCAATTCGGAGAGGCCTTTTCATTAATTTCAAAAATTATGAATTGTATGTGATGCTGGGAAATTATTATTTGTGTGAAAATATGCAAAAATCCTGGCTCTGCTACGAAAACGCTTTGTTTTACTGTGATAATCCAGAAGACAGGGAAGAGATTGAGGGGCTGATGGGCCAGCTGGAGACAGAGTACGGGGTTTTTGTAAACAAGGCGGCCATTGTGATTCTGTCATATAATCAGTTGAAATATACGAAAGGCTGTGTGGAGAGTATCCGGCAGACAATACCGGAGAGCGCGCGGGAAATCATCGTGGTGGATAATGCTTCTGAAGATGAAAGCGTCAAATGGCTGCGGGAACAGGCAGATGTTATTTTAATAGAAAATGAAAAAAACCTGGGATTTCCGGCAGGGTGCAACCAGGGGATTTTGGCGGCTTCCGGGGAATCCGATATTTTTCTTTTGAATAATGACACAATCCTTCCAGAAAATGCACTTTTTTGGCTGAGAATGGGGTTGTATGACAGGGAAGACAATGGCGCTGTAGGAAGCGTATCAAATGTCGCCTCCGAGCAGACGGTAATAGACGGCAGCCATACTGTTGAAGAATTGCTTGACTTTGGCAGACGGACCAATATACCAGCCAAATATCCTTATGAAGCCAGGGTTTCCCTGGTGGGGTTCGCTTTGTTGATCAGGCGCCGGGCGTTGGAGCAGGTGGGACTGTTAGACGAGAGGTTTTCTCCCGGGAACTGTGAAGATATTGATTATGGGGTGCGTATCTTAAACGCAGGATACAGGAATGTACTCTGTAAAAATAGTTTTATCCTTCATTTTGGGGGCGGCTCCTTTGGACGGAATGAATCATACTGGACGCTGCTGAGGGAAAAACAGCGTATGCTGAACGAAAAATGGGGATTTCGTGTCCTTCCCCGGGAAACAGACAGGTTAATGGAACATGCGCAGGAACCGGCAGAGAAGCCGCTGCGTATTTTGCATATTGGATGCGGGGCGGGAGATACACTGGGCTATAGCGGGGGCCTGTATCCTAATGCAAAGCTGTATGGGATAGAAAAAGATCCCAAAGCAGCCCAAATGGCTTCCCATATGGGGATAGTGGTGTGCGGCGATGTGGAGAAGATGGAGTTTCCGTGGGAGAAAGGGTTTTTTGATTATGTGCTTATGGGGCATGTCCTGGAACAGTGCAGGAATCCGGAAGCAGCGCTGAAAAAAATAAGGGGGTATTTAAAAGAGGGCGGATATCTCATTGCCAATGTGTTTAACGTTGTGCATTATTCCGTAATGATTCCTTTGCTCTTGCAAGACCGTTTTTCTTATGAAGGATGGGGTATCTTAAGCAGGGAAAACCTGAAATTTTATACCGGAACAGAAATTGTCGGCATAATAAGAGAAAGCGGATATAAAGAAATGGAAATGTTCAGCCGCCAGACCCTGCCTGAGGCGCTGGAAGAAAGGGAAAAAGAAGTAATTAACAGATTAACAGAGCTGATGGGAGAGGATTGCAGGGAACCCCTTCAGACTTATGAGTATATTGTAAAAGCGGCTAAATGAGAGAATAGGGAAAACGAACCTTTCCAGTGTTTGCTTGACCGTTTCGCCCTTTTACGTTATAATAATGGAGAATAAGAACAGACAGCCAGTGGAAGGAGCAAAGGCATATGACAAAGATTGCATCTGTGGGGCAGGTGGGCCAGAACAATTATCAGGGAAACGTAACTGGCGCCGTGATCGGCCTTTCTGAAGACTTTCCTAAAATTCTTCAGCAGGTGAGCAGTGATAAAATTTCTGATTCCGATGACGGGCGGTATGATGCCATTTTTGCGCAGGCATCGGCTTGTTATAATCTGCCGGTGGCGCTTCTTAAAGCGATTACAAAGGTGGAATCGGATTTCAATCCTTATGATGTGTCTTCTAAGGGCGCGAAGGGACTCATGCAGTTGATGCCCAGTACGGCGGCGGACGTGGGGGTGACAGATCCTTTTGATCCCTGGCAGAATATTATGGGAGCTTCTAAATATATAAGGAAGCAGCTGGATAATTTTGGGGATTTAAGAACTGCGCTGGCGGCTTACAATACAGGCCCTGGCAATGTGAGAAAATATGGCGGCGAGCCATCTTACTGTAACCGGTACGTGGATAAGGTGCTGGCCTATATGGGCGAAGCTTCTGTAAATACCGGGAACGTGGGGGCTGCCTATGATGTACTTGGCGTCCAGGGTTCTTATAATAGCGCCTTGGGAGGCTTGGGAACGTATTATGGAGGAATGGGGAGTTCTTATGGCGCTCTTGGAGGACTGGGCTATGGTATGCTCGGGAGCCTGGGGAATTCTTACAATATGCTTGGAAGCCTGGGTAGCAGTTACAGCCTTCTAAACGGCCTTGGGAGCCTGGGAAGCAGTTATAGCGCTTTAAGCAGTCTTGGCAACCTGGGGAGCGGCTATGGCCTTTTAGGGAGCATGGACAGTTCCGACGGCCTTCTTGGCAGCAGTATGGGACTATTATCCGCGTCAAATCTGGCCTCTACCTATGCACTTTCTTCCCTTCTTTCAGCTGGAACCAGAAAGCAGGGGGAAGGGGATGAAGACACAGTCGTCATGAGCAGGGAGAGTTTCAACAGCCTAATAGAGCTTATGCGGATTCAGATGATGATGAGCGCTGAAGAGACGGTGGGTGTTTCACTGCTGTAAAGCCGGGGGAAGGAGTATGGTTTTCTATGGTATTGAAGGACTGTAGCCGGTGTATGGTGTATACGCCTCAGGGGAAGCCCCTCTGTGAGGCGTCGGTTACCCATACCCGGGATTACATCTCTCTTTATTTCGATCTTTCAAGTATGCGGGATATACGGATGTATACGACGGTGGATTTTTATGATGACCGGGTGGGCCTGGTGCGGGCCATCTGTGAATTGGTAGTTCGCCGGAATCCGGCGTTTCCTGGTATGCCGCAGCCGTGGATGGCGGAGTGTGTGATTAAGGAAGTGAAGGACAGCTTACAGAGACAAAAGGATATCCGTGCCAAAGTACATATTGAGACCAGTTTTGCCTCAGAGCGCCATGGCGCTTTTTATGGGGTGATTGAGAATATCAGTGCGGGAGGCTTATATGTGGTCACGAGGCAGCCTTTAGACCGAAATGAAAAGATTTCTTTTCAGTATACTTTCCGTACAGCCATGCGGACATTCCAGGCCAGTGTCATACGGGGAAAACGGATGGGAGATGAATATGGTTATGGCTGCTGTTTTGTGGATTTGAACGAGAATGCAGAGGCGGTTATCCGGGAGTATGTCTACAAAGTATTGAAAGAGCGGGACAAGAAACGGCGCAGTGAGTAACTGGTCTTAGTGTATAAATATAAAGCGTATCTGTGTATTCATTTAAGTAACTTTTGCAACCTGGCATTATCAGGCTTTTAGAAAAAAGAAACAGCTGCCACTGTCCCAGTGACGGCTTGTTTTTACTTTATAGGAAATTGTATCCTATAAAGTAAAAACCCTCCGGGGGAAGCGCAGTTCGCGGAAAGGGAATTAGCCTTTCAGGCCCGCTCCCGCTCGGGGATCGCACTGCGGCGGAGAGGGATTATATCGCTGAAACGATCTGGCACAGGCGGAGAATCCTGCAAGCAGGATTCTTTTTCATAATGGCCGACTAAAATAGTGTTATTTAAAGCAGCAGGTTTCTTTAGTTGTTTTTTCAAAAATAAAAATGCAGGGATCAATTTATTGCAGAGAGGAATAAGGTTTGAAAATTAATTTAGTGATGATTGTCAAAAACGAAGAGCGGAGCCTGGAAAGGTGCCTTCTGGCGGCCCGCCCTTTTGTGGATGAAATGATCGTAGTGGATACTGGTTCTGAAGACCGTACGAAAGAGCTGGCGCGCGAGGCGGGGGCCAGGGTATATGATTTTGTATGGGTGGGGGATTTTTCCGCTGCCCGAAATTATGCGCTGGAGCAGTCGGATGCCGACTGGAACCTGGTGCTGGATGGGGATGAATATTTGCGGAAGTCCAGCAGGAAACAGTTGGAGCAGGAAATTTTAAAGGGTAATAAAAGGTACGGAGAAGGAAAGTGGATGGGGGCTGTTTTACGATTCGATTCCTACTGGGAAACAAAAGACAAGTCTTCGGTCAGCGTCCATTCAGCTTTGCTGCCCCGCATTTTGCCAAAGGAAGTACGATACAAGGGAATGATACACGAACAGCCGGATACAGAAATTCCCTGTACCCTCCTTCCGCTTAAGGTGGACCACGACGGATATCTGTTGGATGGGAAAAGCGACAGGAATCTGGAATATTTGCAGAAGGCAGTCCGGCAGGAACCGGAAAACCCTTATTACTGGTACCAAATGGCAGTTACGCTGAGAGAGAGCCATAAGCTGGAAGAAAGCCTTCCCTGGTTTCGCAGATTGTGGAAAGAGGAAGTATCAGGCAGCAGCTACCGGGTGGACGGGGGCATACGGTATCTGTACACATTGATGGATATTGAAACGGAAGCTTCCCTCACGGAGGCCATGGAGGTCATTGAGGGAGCGGGGAGCGTTTTTTTGAAGAGGGCTGATTTTCATTTTGCTTGTGGGATTTTTTATACGAAGCTGGTGCTTTCCGATGTGGGACGCTATATGGGATATCTGCCCCGTATAGAAGAAAGCTATCTGGAGTGTCTCAAAATCGGGGAACATCCAGAGATGGAAACAGTGGCTGGGACAGGTTCTTTCAAGGCAGCATATAACCTGGGACTCTGGTATGAGCTTTCGGGGCAGCCGAAGAAGGCCAGGATCTATTACCAGAGGGCTGTGAGAGACGGGTATGGGCCGGCAAAAGAGAGGATAAAATTGCTCTGAGGAGAGGAAAGCTATGCATATTTTGATATTTACATGGAAGGATCTGGGAGCGCCGGATGTTTGCGAAGCGCTGGAAAAGATAGGCTGTACCTATAAGTGTGTTTCCAGTGAGCATCTGCGGGAAAGATCCAGCCCGGAATTCGACCAATTATTTGAGCGTGTTTTTGAGGCGGAGCCTTATGACGGCGTTTTTACATTGAATTTCAGCCCGGTACTGTCCAATAACTGTAATAAACGGAATGTACCGTATATTGCATTTGTCTATGACAGCCCTTTGGTACAACTGTATTCCGTTTCACTGGTGAATCCCTGCAACAGAATTTTTATTTTTGATAAAGTCCTGTATCAGGAGTTTAAGCAGGCCCAGATACCTACCGTCTATTATGCGCCTCTGGCGGTTAATACGGCGCGGATGGAAAGACAGCTTAAAAATTTGGATCTGGAAGAAGATGGCGGGGGAGGGAGAACCATCAGGGAAAACTATACCTGTGATATCTCTTTTTTAGGCTCCATGTATAACGAAAAACCGGCCTTTTTTGACAGGATAAAAAATCTGCCGCCCTATATAGAAGGATATCTGGATGCAGCTATGGCAGCACAGAGACAGGTCTGGGGGCAGTGGTTTATTGAAGAATTGCTGACACCGGATGTCATAAAAGCCATGCAGGACGGTTTGGCACCGGCCAGGGTTACGCCCAATCCAGATGGGGTGGAGACGGTTTCCTGGCTGTTTGCCAATGTATTTCTTGCCAGAAAGATTGCGGCCACAGAGCGCCGGGAACTTTTGGCCGCCGTATCAGAGCATTTCGAGACATGGCTGTACACGCCGGCTTTTACACCGGAACTTCCCAGGGTGAGAAACAGGGGCCCGGTGGATTATTACCGGTATATGCCATTTGTGTTTGCATGCAGTAGGATCAATCTGAATATTACACTGCGCAGCATCCGCAGCGGCATCCCTCTCAGGGCCATGGATATTATGGGGGCCGGCGGCTTTCTACTGTCCAATTACCAATCGGAATTTTATGAGCTTTTTACTCCCGGGGAAGATATGGAGATTTTTTATTCCGGGGAAGACATGATCCGGAAATGTGATTACTATTTGAAACACGATGCGCTCCGCTGCCAGATGGCGGCCAATGGGTGTGGGAAAGTAAAAGAAAAGCATACCTTTGAAGTGCGTATGAAAGAAATCCTGGAAGCCGTTTTCGGGTAGAGCGGCAGAACTGGGAAGGGGGGCGTATCCGGAGAAAAAGTATGAAAAATTTTTAAAATACCCTTATCCTTTCTTTAAGGCTGCCGATAATATAATTGTGAAGTAAAAAAACATAATGTAGGTCAGACCGATATGTCGATGCAGGGTCCGTGTCGTATATATTGTCAGGGACAGGGAAGTCGCTGTAAGACTGACTGAAACAAGGAGGTAAATTTATGCAGATTCAACACAATATTCAGGCTATCAATTCCAGTAGAAACTTAGGTATCAACAACAAAGCTTTGGCTAAGAACTTAGAGAAGCTGTCCTCCGGTTACAGAATCAACCGTGCCGGTGATGACGCTGCTGGTCTTGCTATTTCCGAGCAGATGAGAAGCCAGATCAATGGTCTGAACCAGGCTGCTACCAACGCAGAAGATGCCATCGGTCTTATTCAGACAGCTGAAGGTGCTTTGACTGAGACTCATTCCATGTTACAGCGTCTGGTTACTCTGGGAACCCAGGCAGCAAACGCTACCATGAATACTACTTCCCTGAGCAACATCAGAGTTGAAGCTGACTCTCTGCTGCAAGAGATCGACCGTATCGCAAACTATACGGACTTCAACGGCACGAAGCCTCTGTTGTCTGGAACTGGTGCTCTTACATTCCAGATTGGACCGACTGCAGGTGAGACTCTTTCCGTTACTCCGCAGACTATGACAACTGATGGTATTATGTCTGCTGTAACTTCTGAATCTTTCAATAACAAGGTTACAGCTAATGCTGCTCTTACTAGCCTCAATACTGCTATTGATACTGTTTCCAAGTATCGTGCTTCCCTCGGTGCTGCTCAGAACCGTCTGGAGCATACAGTAAACAGTTTGAAGGTAACTTCTGAGAACATCCAGGATGCTGAGAGCCGTATCCGTGATACAAATATGCCGACTGAAATTACATCCTTCACGAAGAATAATATTCTTCTGCAGGCTTCTCAGTCCATGCTTTCTCAGTCCAATGCAGTGCCTCAGAGCGTCCTGAGCCTGTTAGGCTAATTTGGTTTGTTCCGTGTAAAAGAAATTGCATAATATCAATGGAAAGGCCGCCAAAGTTTAGACTTATGGCGGCTTTTCTTTTTTAAAAGAGGATGGTTATGGAGAGCCAGAAAGAAAATCCCAGGGTTTCATTATGTATGATTGTAAAGAATGAAGAAAAAAATATGGAAAGGGTTTTGTCCTGGGGGGAAGGGATTCTGTGGGAGAAAATCGTAGTGGACACCGGAAGTACGGACAAGACAGTGGAACTGGCTGAAAAACTGGGGGCCAAGGTCTATCATTTCCCGTGGATCGATGATTTTGCCGCGGCCAGAAATTTTGCTTTGGAGAAGGTAGAGGGAGACTGGATCCTTATGTTAGACGCCGATGAATATCCTGCACCGGGGATGCCGGAAAAGTTGTTTCCGGTCCTGGCACAGATGGGCGGTTTCGACGGCGCTTTCTGCAGTGTTTTTGGATTGGATGAAAAGGGGGGAATCAATGCCTGTTCGTCCAGGATCCTGTTGTTTCGCAATACGCCGATGCTGCGATACCGCAGGAGAATTCATGAACAGCTGGGTTTTACAGACGGCAGGGAAATGCGGCTGGCCAATGGGGAGAAAGAGTTGGCTTTTTTTCATGACGGTTATGCAGGGGAAGTTTATGAAAAAAAGAAAAGCAGCAAGCGGAACCTCCACCTTTTAGAACAAGAACTTTCCGAACACCCAAAAGACTATGAAATTATGGGTTATCTGGGAGATGAGTATAGAAATTTTGGGGATATAAAACAGGCAAAAAAATGGTATCTGCGTTCTGTAGGCCACATGCCAAAGACGCTGCCCGGGAGTGATCCGCGCAGCAGCTGGACCTTTTCTTCTCTGATTTTGCTTTATGCCATGGAGGGCAGCCATTTAGAGGCGGAGCAGATTTATGAGACAGCTGTGAAAAAGCAGCCAGGAGAGGCTGATTTTGATTATCAGATGGGGATTTTCTGCGTCGCGGCCAGCAGGTGGGCCAATGGGGCGGTTTATCTGTCCAGGGCGCTTGCCAAGGTGGAGCAAAGCCAGACCGGTAATTCCTGTATGCAGACCAAGGCTTCCCTGGAGCAGATATATGAAAATCTGGCTTTGTGTTTTTTGCGCAGCGGCAGGAGAAAAGAGGCGGTGGAGACGGCAGTGGCGCTGCTGAAAGCGAAACCCTATGACATGAAAGGGCTTTATATCCTGCTTTCTGCCTTTTATGAGGACGGTGGTGAAAAAGCGGATACAGAAGTATATATGGAGAATGTCCTTTCCTTTTTGAAACGTATTTATGTTTCATTTTCTTTGAAGGACCGTTTTTTCATTGCAAAGGCAGCAGAGAAAGCTGGCTGGGATGTCTTAAAGCTATGGGTGGAGGGAGGAAAAAAGGAATGAACAGGAAACTTCGCATATCGCAGTGCATGATTGTAAAAAATGAGGAAAAAAATATCGAAAAGGCCCTTTCCTGGGGCAAAAATATCATGTGGGAACAGATTGTAGTGGATACTGGAAGTACGGACCGGACAGTGGAGCTGGCCAAGGAATTGGGGGCGGCAGTGTACCATTTTCCATGGATTAATGATTTTGCGGCAGCCAAGAATTATGCTTGTGACCAGGCGTCGGGTGATTGGATTGCGTTTTTGGATGCAGATGAGTATATGGAAGGGGAAGATGCGGAAAAGGTATACAGGCTTTTAGAAAATTTGACGGAGAACCAAGCGCCATATCAGGTGGTTATCACCAACTGGTTTCATCTGGATGCAGGGGGGAATGTGTTTATGGGAGGGATTCAGATGCGGTTTTTCCGAAACCGGCCGGAAATCCGTTATACCGGCCGAATCCATGAGTATTTGGTGGATGGAGGAAGGGAACTGGCTGCTTCAGAGGTTTTAGACGCTTGTGAAGAATTAATCGTTTATCATACCGGATATACGGCTCAGGCGGTTTCGGACGCCGGAAAAACAAAGCGGAATGAGGAGATTCTTTTATTGGAATTGGAAAAGCGTCCGGAAGATGCGGATGTTATGGGAAACCTGGCGGATGTCTATAAGGCAATGGAAGACTATGACCGGGCCATCGAATGGTATAAAAAAGCCGTCCATGTAATCCAGGCGGGAACTGCCGGTCCACAAGTTTGGAATCAGCGGATGAGCTGGACCTTTTCCTATCTTCTTGACTTGCTCCGCTGGAAGAAGAGGGAGGAAGAGGAAATCCTGGAGGTATATGGCCAGGCAGTTTATTACCTTCCCAGGGAAAGCGACTTTGATTACATCCTGGGCATCCATTATTTGGCAAAAAACCACTGGGAAAAGGCGGCGTATCATTTAGGGCGGGCGCTTGAGCTGTTTGAAGCGTATGGCAGCCTGGGTGTGGGACAGATAGTGGCGGCAAAACTCATGAAGATTCATGAAGATTTGGCAATCAGTTATTATAATGCAGGACAGAAAAAGAAAAGTGTACAGACTTGTGTCAGCTATTTGAAAGAGAGTCCTTTGGCTATGGGAGTGCTGAAAGTGCTTTTGACAGCCTTTAGAGGTGAAGCTGGGGATGAAGGGGCAGGACAGGTGCTGGATTTTTTGAGGCAGCTTTATGATTTCGGGTCGTTGAAAGAGCGTCTTTTTGTACTAAAGGCAGCGAAAGAGGCTGGGTATCAGAGTATATATGAAGCAGTCTGGAACTTGTTTTCACCGGCGGAGCAGGAGGCTCTGTCAGGGCTGGTTTAAAGGCGTTTCAGCTTGAGGCTGTAGAGTGGGGAGGCAATCAAATGGGCAGAGACTTTCGTGTTTCGCAGTGTATGATTGTGAAAAATGAAGAAGAGAATATTGAGCGCGCTCTTTCCTGGGGCCGGAATATGATGTGGGAACAGATCGTGGTGGATACCGGGAGCACAGACCGTACCGTGGAGCTGGCGGAAAAGCTGGGTGCAAAAGTATATCATTTTTCCTGGATCGATGATTTTGCTGCGGCAAAAAATTATGCCTGTGGCCAGGCAACGGGAGACTGGATTATTTTTCTGGATGCGGATGAGTATATGACGCCGGAGGATGTGGAGAAGACACAGAGTCTCCTGACAGAGATTGAAAATGAGGGAGCCGGTTATCTTGCGATACTGACTAATCTTTTTAATCTGGATGAAGCCGGGAAGATAACAGAAGGGGGGAACCAGATGCGGATTTTCCGAAACCGGCGGGGGATTTGCTATATGGGCGCCATCCATGAGCGGCTTATGAAGGGAGAAAAAGAGTTGGATACCTCAGAACTTTTGGATGCAAGTGAAGAACTGAGTATTTACCATACCGGATATACAAAGCATGCCTTTGAAACAACCAGGAAAGTGGAGCTGTATAAAAGGATTATTCTGAAAGAACTGGAAGAGGATCCAGGAAATTCGGAGATGATGGGGAATCTGGCTGATGTTTATAAATCAGAAGGAAGACATGACCTGGCGATGGAATGGTATGAAAAATCCATTCATACGCTTTTTGCCGAAGGGGCCGAACCGCAGTTGCAGGATCAGAGAATGAGCTGGACTTTTTTCAGCCTTCTTCAAATATCCTGTGTGACAGGAGCGCCGGAAAGCCGGATCATGGAATTATATGGGCAGGCCACATGGTATCTTCCCAGGGAATGTGATTTCGACTATATGATGGGATGCTATTTTTTAGAGAAAAAAGACTGGGAAGGGGCAGCATATCACTTGGAACGGGCTTTAACACTTTTTGAAAAATGGGGAAATTTGTATTTCGGCCGGATTTTAACGGCTGATTTAATGAAGGCCAGGGAATATCTGGCGATTGCCGGCTATAATGCCGGGCAGAAGGAGAAGTGTGTCAATGCCTGTGTCAGTTATTTAAGGGAAAACAGGTTTTCCATGGGAGTGCTGAAAGTGCTTTTGATGGTTTTCGGGGCTGAGGCAGGAAACGGAGAAACAGGGGATATTCTGGATTTTTTGGGGAAACTTTATGATTTTGCAGCATTGAAAGACCGGTTATTTGTACTGCGTTCAGCCAAGGAGGTCGGCTATCTGGGGCTTGTAGAAGCGGTCAGGGGGCTTTTTTCCGCCGAGGAACTGGAAGCTCTGGGAGGATATGTGTGATGGGCGGTAAAAATACAAATGGGCCTGAAAGGAGAAGGAAATATGGGAAACATAGATGAGAACCAACTGGCGGAAGCCATCAAGAGCTGTTGGTCCGGAATCGTTCATCTCCAGCAGGAGAACGAAAACAGAAGAGAAGAACTGACGGCATGGATTTGCAGCCAGGAGAGACTGTTTAATCTTATCCTCTGCCTGGATAATATGAAATACGAGTGGAATGATCCGCTGGAGGATAAAAGTAGTTTTTATTATCCCAAGTTTTATGAGATAGAGGAAACGATAGAGCATATCGTAAGGGATAAAAGCAGCCTGGCCCGTTTTGGAGACGGGGAATTTGCCATGATGCTGGAAAGAGGGCGCTGCAAATTTCAGAGGGAAGATGAAAAACTTGCCAGACGGCTCCGTGAAGTGATCTCCTGTGAGAAGGAGGGGTTATTGATTGGAATATCGAACCAGTACGGCTCCCTGAAAAGATTCAGCTGGACGGGGGTTTATTCCATCCGGACTTATTTGACGGCTGAAATCCGAAAAGAACACCGGCAGTTTATAAATTTGGAACGTGTATACCACGATGCATTTATTACTCGCCCTTATGTGTTATATGCGGATAATGACACCGACGCTCCGGGAAAAAGATTTCGTAACCTGAAAAGGATCTGGGAAGGGCGGGACGTGGTTTTTGTGGAAGGATCGCTGAGTAGGCTTGGAGTGGGGAATGATTTGTTTGATAATGCTGCTTCCATCCAGAGGATTGAAGCCCCGCCTACCAATTCTTTTGACCGTTATGATGAAATTCTGGAAGCATCTTTGCGTTTTGCCCAAAAGGACAGCCTGTTTTTGATTGCCCTTGGCCCGTCGGCGGGAGTCCTGGTTTATGATCTGTTCCATGCTGGTTTCCAGGCGTTGGATATTGGCCATTTGGATTTGGAATACGAGTGGTATTTGCGCGGGGAAAAGCGGAACTGCCCGGTGCCGTATAAATATAATAACGAATTGGAGGGGGGAGACCAGGTGGAAGATATTTATGATGAGACATATTTGGATCAGATTGTTTATGTGTGTGAAAGCGGGTCATAAAGCAGATAAACTAACCACCGGAAACATTGTTTCCGGTGGTTAGTTTTACAGGGCAGCTTATTCTATGTTTTAGTTACAAAGTTACTTGCGGATTTCCTTGTTGCCGCCTTTACAGGCTGTCATAGGGAATATGGTTTTCCCGAATGTAACGTGCGAATATTTCGATGATTTCATTGGGATACGGCGGCGCGGCGTACCAGCGTCTGCTTCCGGTGATTTCCATGAGGATCCTGGCGCCGCCGTTTTTCATGATTGTGTTTCGCACATCCCGGATATTTTTGGAGATACAGGCGACATTGGAATGATACCGTTTTGCCAGAGGTTCGTAAATGTTTGCCGTAATACTGGTCAAAAGGAACGGATCCTCTGCCGCTATGATAACAGCATCAATAAAAATCCTTCCTGCGATATGGTGTTGATATACGCCTGTGGAATAGAAAATGGTGTATAAAGTGGTTTTCATTTTATTCTTCCTCCTTTCGTGACACAGCTGCCCTATGCTATTAAGAAAAGTATAATAGCACTAAAAATTAAGAGATAAATTGTTGGTTTTTTATTTTGTGGGGCAGCCGTTTTAAACTATCTTGCAGTTTTAAGTTATAGGACTTAAGTATGTGTTGATTACAGAGTATTGCAGGGAATATGGTTTTCCCGGATGTAACGTGCGAATATTTCGATGATTTCATTGGGATACGGCGGTGCGGCATACCAGCGTTTGCTTCCGGTGATCGCCATAAGGATTCCGGCGCCTCCATTTTTCATGATGGTGTTCCGTACATCCCGGATGTTTTTAGAGATACAGGCGACGTTGGAATGATACTGCTTCGCCAAAGGTTCATAAATATTCGCGGTGATACTTGTCAGACGGAATGGATCTTCAGCGGCCATAATGACGGCATCGATAAAAATCCTTCCGGCAATGGGATGTTGGTATACACCTGTGGAATAAAAAATTGTCTGTAAAGTAGTTTTCATTTTGACATTCCTCCTTTGTTCTTTGGCTGCCCCATAATTAAAGAAATAGGTGAATAATAGCAAAAATCAAGAGAAAAATAGGATTATCGTTTAAATTCTTTACGTATTCATAAAAAATTCAGAAAAAATATAAATAGATAATGCTATTCATGGTAATATATTGCTATTAGACAAAGATGTATATATTTTGAGGGTAACACAATTTACATAAAAATGTGTTTTATCCGTCCATATGTGCTTTTGCTAAATGATGGATGATAGAAAAAATAGTTGAAAGAAAAGAGGTTTTCAGGTATAATAGAAAACAACAATAAACAGTTAAAAAAGGGGGTTAGCCAAATATAAAGGCGACCCCTAAAACTAAGAAAAAGAGGGTTGGAGCTATGGGTAATTCAATTAAAAAAGCCGTATGGGTACGGATGGCTGTGATTTTTATCGCGATTGTCGTTTGTGGAGTGGCTACCTCTGTTGGCCTGTCGCAGATCAGGCGTTACAGCAGGTCAACCGTGACAGCTACGGATATCCATGCGGTGGCGCTGGCTGCGGAGAAAGCACATTACAGCTGGCTTGAAAATTTAAGTTCTTCTATTAGTTTTGACACAGAGTTTACTGGAAGTACGGATTATACGGCCTGTGATTTAGGGCGTTGGCTGTATGAAAGTGACCGTTCGGCCATCAGCTCAGAGATTACGGCTCTGATGGATGAAATTATCCCGATTCACCAGGAGATACATAGTTCGGCAACCGAGATTATTTCTCTGAACGGGGCAGATGAGGAGCAGGCACAGAACATTTACCTGAATGCGACAAAGCCAAATGTCACTAAACTGATCGGTCTTTTGGAAGAAGTGGTTGAAAGCACCAATCAGGAAGTGGCTAAATATCAGGATCAGCTTTCTTCTGCAATTACTGTTACCACACTTTTGGCAATAGGGACGCTTTTGATTATAGTGGTTGTCAGCTTGATGCTGATCCGGTATATCATGTCCAGAATCGTTCGTCCTATCGAAACAATTACAGCAGATAGTCAGCTTTTATCCCAGGGTAAACTGGATTTTGAAATTAAGGTGCCCAATCAGGATGAGATCGGCGTACTGGCACGGAGCCTGAATGATGCGGCCAAGACCTTGGCTCTGTATATATCAGATATATCGGAAAATCTGAATGCGATCGCACAAGGCAATTTAGGGAGAAACCCTCAGTTAAATTATATCGGGGATTTTGTAGAGATTCAGAATTCAACAGATGTTATTTTGCAGCAGTTGAATGATACGATGTCCCAAATCCAGCTTGTAGCTGTTCAGGTTGGAAGTGGTGCGGAACATGTATCCAGCGGCGCACAGGCTTTGGCCCAGGGGGCGACGGAACAGGCCAATGAAGTTGATAACTTGGTAGAGACTGTTAACCGTGTTTCTGAGCAGATCAGCAACAACGCAAAGAATGCGGGTGAAACCAGCCATCAGGTGGATGAAGTGGAGCGCCAGGTTGGGCTTTGTAATCAGCAAATGCATGAAATGTCACGGGCAATGGATGAGATCAGCAGCTGCTCCAGTGAAATTGGCCATATCATTAAGACGATTGAGGACGTAGCCTTCCAGACCAATATTTTAGCTTTGAATGCTGCTGTGGAGGCAGCTAGGGCTGGTACTGCAGGTAAAGGCTTTGCGGTGGTTGCGGATGAGGTACGGAACCTGGCAGCCAAGAGCGATGAGGCAGCTAAGAGTACTTCAGAGCTGATTGCCAAGACCTTGAGTGCGGTTTCCAACGGTGTCCAGCTGACAGAATCTACGCAGGAAGCCTTGAGTGGAGTGGTAGAAGGTACTCAGTCTGTGATTCAGAGAGTGCATGAGATTTCGGAGGCCTCAGCAGAACAGGCAGAATCCATCGGTGGTGTCAGCGAAGGCATTTCCCAGATTTCCAGTGTAGTTCAGAGCAATTCTGCCACCTCAGAAGAAAGTGCGGCAGCCAGCGAAGAGCTTTCCAGCCAGGCACAGGTACTGCGCAATCTGTTGGAGAAATTCCAGTTGAAAGACGGCGGAAACAGCGTTTACTAAGTAGAGAAGCAAAGCTTCAAATGAGGTATAAGATAAAAGCATAAAGGAATATCCCTCTCAGGAACAGTGGTATCACTGTTTTTGAGGGGGATTTTGTTTAAGTATACTTTTATAAAAGGGCCGGATAGCCATGATGGGATACCCGAAGGATATCTGGTACAGCTTTAATAACTCACAGCCCACAAGGGTCCGCCATCATCTCCAGAACCTTTCAATTCTGCCAGAACCAGCCCCAGATCCCACTCCATCTTTGTATTTTCAAAATTGTAGCTGTCTGCAATATGGACATTTCCATTATCCAGGATATTTGTTATGATGATAAAATGGCCTTCATTGGAAAAGGTTCCCTTACCGACTAAAGCGACCAATACGTGGCCGGAACGAAGCAGTTCAGCTGCTGTGTTCAAGTCTGCATTTGCAGCGCTTTCCACATGGAGCCCATGAGCTGTGAGCGCTTTTGTAATGATGGAATGATAGGAACCTCCATGGGGGGAGTAGCAGCCGTTGGCGGCGGACCAGTCGGCCATATCTACAGGTGTAACAGATGATGGTGTAAAAGCGTTAATTAGCATAGCTGTAACTGTTGGGCCACATCCGTACTGCCGTATGGGATCCATTCCGCCATAGAGATAATCGCCCCAGCGGCTGTCTCCCTGATTATAGTAGAGCATCGCCCCCATGGCGGTGTCAAGCATAACCAGGTAATCGGCGTCTGTTTCTGTGAGACTGCCGGACTGGCCGATATAACTGACGTCTCCCTGGGTGGATGATAGAGAAATCATGGGAATCTCTGTGGTTTCCTGGGATTGCGCCGGGGGAGGAGAAGTTTCCTGAATCTCTTGATTGGAAATAATATTTTGCCATGACGGCTGATCAGAGGAATTTTCATCACCCTGCATTAGATGACTGGCAAAATCATATATGGCATGAGCAGAGCGAACCGCCTGGGAAGGGAAGAAATAGAAAAAAAGACTCAAAAGTATAGTTGCGGCTGCCATAAAGCAGCCGCCGATCAACAAACTATGAAGCAGACGGCCCCCCAGAGAAAGGGCGGAAGTCTGTTTTGTTTTTTGAGGATAGTTCCAAATATTTTTTCTCTTCATACCTTTAAAAATATGCCCAATAGCAATAATAGTGCACCTAAGGGGAATTTTGTCGTATGGGAAATAGATAAAGCGCAAAAATTGTAATTTATTTGGGAAGCCGCGCAATAACAGTGGAGGCAACGGCATTTAAGGGAACCTGTGTACATACAGCTCCAATTTTATAGGCCTCCATGGGCATTCCGTAAACAACGCAGGTTTCTTTATCCTGACCAATGGTATAAGCTCCATTTTTTCTCATACGCAGCAGCCCGGCGGCGCCATCAGCCCCCATACCTGTGAGGATTACGCCAATGGCCTTATTTCGGGCAACACTGGCGACGGAATCAAAAAGTACATCAACAGAAGGGCAGTGCCCGCTTACTTTTTCTGTACCCATACAGCTTACAGAATAACCGCTTCCCATACGTACCAGCCGCATCTGCATTCCTCCGGGAGCCAATAAAGCGAGTCCGGGCTGGAGGCGGTCTCCGTGTTTTGCCTCCCGTACTTCCATCTTACAAAGACGGTTTAACCGTTCTGCATACATAGCAGTAAACCCCGGGGGCATGTGCTGGGTAATGACAATTCCGGGCATTTTAGCGGGAAATTGTGTCATTACGGCAAGGATAGCTTCCGTACCTCCTGTGGAAGCGCCAATGGCAAGTACCGTATCATCGCTGAGAGCGGCTCCTGATAAAGATAAGCCTGGCTGCTTATTGTCAGATGAAAAACCGGCAGTCGAGCGCCCTGCAAAACTTCCGGCAGAACCCTTTCGCATCACAGCTCCGTCAGAAATTGTAAAACCCTCCGCAGTGGGAAGGTGAACGCGGGAATGGGAGGCAATGACTACTTTATTGATTAAAGTTGCAAAGAAAGTCTCTTTGCGGATATTGTTTTGATCGTCCGGTTTGCGCACAAAATCTACGGCGCCAGCTGCCAAAGCATCAAATACCCGGACATTCAGAGAAGATACAAGAACCACAGGAATCGGATATTTCGGTAAAAGCTCTTTTAAAAATTCCAAGCCTGTCATTCCCGGCATCTCAATATCCAGAGTGAGAACTTCCGGTTTATATAAAGGAATCTTTTTCATCGCATCCATGGCGTTTATTGCAAACCCCACCACTTCGAAGCGAGGATCGCCGGACAGAGTATTTATCATCAGCGTCCGAAACATCACAGAGTCATCTACAACCATTACCTTAATTTTTTTCATAAAGCCGTGCTCCCTTGTGTGTTAATCCTGTTAAACTTTTTGATAAATGGCGGGCATCAGATATTTGTAGGGACAAGTGGCTTTGTTGAGGCCTTCAGAGTGCCCGATAAAGAGATACCCATTTGGAACAGTAACATTATAAAAGCGACGAACTAAAGCCTCTTTAGTAGGCTGATCAAAATAAATCATAACATTCCGGCAGAAAATTAAATCAAAGGGCCTGCGGAACTGGATGGGATCCATTAGGTTAAAAGTTTTGAAGATCACATTGTTGCGGATTTCAGGTGAAACAGTATAAGAACCATCTGGCTTTTTGGTGAAATATTTGCGCTGCCATGCGGTTGGAAGTTTGGACAAAGCTTCTGCTTCATAAGAAGGATTCATGGCAGAATTGAGAATCTGCTGTGAAATATCTGTAGCCAGGATCCGTGTATCCCAGGAACCACCCATGGAACCGAAATACTCTCTTAGATACATGGATATGGTATAAGGTTCCTCACCGGAAGAGCAGCCTGCGCTCCAAATGGAAATGCTGTGGTCTGTCTGATGTTTGCGGGCAAGGGCAGGAAGTATGGTATTTTGAAGGAATTGAAAATGTTCCTCTTCCCGCAGGAAATAAGTGTAATTGGTGGTCAGCTTATTTAACAAAACCGTGGTCCGATCCTTGTTTTTCCCGGAGACAATTTCATCTACATAAGCGGTAAAACTTGAATATCCCTCCGCGCGGAGGGTATTTGAGAGGCGGCTGACAATCAGCTGCTTTTTCTTGCTTAAGTCAATCCCGTAATTTTTTTGTATGTACATATACAGACGCTGAAAATCGGCATCACTTAAACTTAACGTTATCATAAAGCACTCCTTTTTATCCTTCAGCTTAAAATCCGGCAAAACGCGCCTGCGACGCGTTTTGCTGGACATTCTACAACTGGAAAAAGCGGATTAATACCGCTTTTCCAATAAAACATTGCAGTCGAAAGACATCATTACTTTTCCATCTCCTAAATCAATCATTCCATTGAGCAGCTTTTGCTGCCGTTTCACTGGAATGGGACGAACCTCCTGGAAATCAATATCCAAAACCTGGCATACGGAATCTATCACGATACATAAGGGTGTGGAATCAATGTCCAAACGGATAATGCAGGTCTTTCCGGTATACTCCGCCGGAGGTTTATCCATACATAAACGCATATCCAGAACAGGAAGAATCTGGCCGCGTAGATTAATCATTCCCTTTACAAAAGAAGGAACCATAGGAAGGGGAGTGATTGGATAGTCATTGACAATTTCGACGATATATTTGGTGCTGAGAAACAGGATGAGGTCGTCTACCTGAAACGAAAGGCACCGCTCAATGGTAGTCGGTTCCTCGGAAGCGGCTGTTTCGTCCGCTTCGTAATTCATATTAATCGTTTGTTCTGACATGGTTTCTTCCTCCTGCTATTTTTCATTGACAGCAGCGCTGTACAATCCCAATACATCGAGAATGATACTGATACTGCCATCACCCAAAATCGTGCAGCCATTGATGCCGAAGTTTTTAAGCTCAAAAGCGTTGAGATAGGTAGGGAACGGTTTTACCACTACCTGCTGTTCTCCAATCAGCTGATCCACAAAAATGCAGTAAGAACGGTCATTGGCCTCTACCCAGAGCAGGATTCCGTCTTCCAGATTGGTGACTTCGGATTCCAGGTTGTAGAACCTGTGCAGACGGACAATGGGATAGAAACTGTCCATACGTGCTACCATTTCATTGCCATAATCATCATAAATGATCTGATCCATGGTGATCTTGAAGGACTGGAGGATATTAGCAATGGGGATTGTAAAAATAGATTTCCCTACTGTCACTTTCATACCGTCCATAATTGCGAGAGTCAAAGGAATCCGCATGGTGACGGTGGTTCCGCTTCCCAGCTCGCTGTCGAGGGCAAAAGTACCGCCCACAGATTCGATATTTTTCTTTACGACGTCCATACCAACGCCACGGCCGGAATATTCGGTAACGGTCTGATTGGTGGAAAAACCAGGAAGCATAATCAGATTCAGCGCTTCTTTCTTGGTGTATTCGCTGGCCGGTTTAGTGAGCAGACCCTTTTCGGCGGCTTTTGCCAAAAGCTTGTCGGGATCCATGCCGTAACCGTCGTCGGTGACAGTTATCACAACTTCACTGCTGGTATGTACAGCAGCAAGGATCAATTCACCTTGGGGATCTTTTCCGGCACGGATTCTCTCTTCTTCCGTTTCCTCAATGCCATGATCCATGCTGTTTCGGACAATGTGCATGATGGGATCCTGAATACTGTCCACAATGTTTTTATCCATCTCTGTGTTTTCACCTTCGATGATAAGGCGGACGTCTTTATTTAACTTTTGTTTCATATCCCGGACAATACGGTTCATTTTCTGGAATACACCGGAAATGGGAACCATTCGCAAGGACATGGCAATATCCTGTAAATCATCTGTCAGCTTACGAAGCTGTCTGGCAGATTTCATGAAATTATCAAAACTGTCTCTGGAGAGCTGATTCAGCTCAGGAGAAGAAGTAACCATGGATTCTGTGATTACAAGCTCTCCGACGATGTCCAACAGACTGTCCAGTTTCATTACATTTACACTGATCAGATTCTGCTTGACAGGGGCGTGAGCTTTAGCCGGAGCGGCATTTGCGGGGGCGGCGGCATGGGAAGCCGGAGCAGCCGGAGCATTGCCGGAGGCATTGGAATCATTGGCCGCGGGAACAGAAGGCGCGGAAGCCGGGCTTTGCGTTTCTGCTTTTGGCGCAGCCGGTTCGGGAGCAGCAGCTTTTCTTCCAGGATTCTCTAATATTTCATAAGAACGGATATGGGCCTGGGATTTAAGCATAGATTCTGCCTGGGTTACATCATCCTGGGAATCAAAGGCCAGATAAAATCCGTTTTCAACAATCTCTGCGCTGGTATCAGGATTTGTCTCAACATCTTCAGGATAACAACGGAAAGTAAAAGCATCCTGAAGAGCATTGATAATCATGAATGCATAGAGATTCTCCATGCCGCTTCCCTCATCGAGGTAAATGTGAAGGAAGAATGCGGCGGCGGAATCTTCAGGCATACCAGGCACAGCCGTTTTTTCTTCCTGGCCAGAAGCCTTTGGTTCTGCTGCGCTGGAATCCTCCTCGGAGGTATTGCTGATTTTTTTCAGAAATGCATTGATCTCGTTGGCAAAAGAATCAATCTGGGCATCTTCTGACAGAGGGGAACCCTCCTCTACCTTCTGTACTTCGCTTCTGAGATAATCGCCGGAGCGGAACATCAGGTCAAAAAGCTCTTTCTTGTGCTCAGGATCCAGAGATTCAATACCCTTATCACGGATATAAAAGAACAAATCTTCAATGTGATGGGCAATCGTGGAAAGAGAATTAAACTCCATCATAGCAGAGGAGCCTTTGATAGTATGCATACTACGGAAAATCTCATTTACGTCATCAGATGAGAAATCTCCGATTTTCTCATCGTTTACCAACAGCTCATCTAAAGCATCCAATAAAGAGTTGGTCTCGTAAAGGTATGTTTCGAGCATGGCTTCCATACCATTATCCA